>NZ_JTLF01000076.1:0-7851 GCF_000798855.1 Enterobacter sp. ZOR0014
GGCAGAATTGGTAAAGAGAGTCGTGTAAAATATCGAGTTCGCACATCTTGTTGTCTGATTATTGATTTTTCGCGAAACCATTTGATCATATGACAAGATGTGTATCCACCTTAACTTAATGATTTTTACCAAAATCATTAGGGGATTCATCAGAGCCGAGTGTTGAATGTCTTCGGCGTGGATTATAAAAGCCATTTATATATTCGAAGATTGCAATCTCAATATCTCGCCTTGTTTGCCAGTGTCTGCGCCAAATCAACTCAGCCTTTAATGATTTAAAGAAGCTTTCTACTGCGGAGTTATCAAAACAATTGCCTTTCCCGCTCATGGACGGCAGCAATTGATGTTTGAGCAGTAGCTTTTGATATTCATGAGCGCAATATTGGCTCCCACGGTCTGTGTGTTGAATACAACCCGGTGGTGGTTTGCGTAAAGCCAACGCCATATTCAGTGCCCTTAATGCAAGATCCTGCTTTAATCGATCACCTGTTGCCCAGCCAATCACGCGACGGGAATACAGGTCAAGGATAACAGCAAGATAGACCCATCCTTCTCTGGTCCAAACATAAGTGATATCGCCTGCCCATTTCTGGTTGGGTGCGCTTGCGCTAAAGTCTTGTTTTAATAGGTTCGGTGCAATGTTGAAGGTATGATGACTATCCGTTGTCCGTTTGAATTTACGCGTTCGAACAACTGTAATGTTATTCTGGCGCATCAAACGTCCAACCCGACGCTGCCCAACCTGCAGGCCCAGCGCTTTCAACTCTTCTGTCATACGCGGCCTACCATAGCTCCCCAAACACAACCGATGCTGCTCACGTATATGCGCTAGAAGTATAAGATCACGACGCTGGCGCAGTGATGGAGGACGGCGTTTCCATGCGCGTAAACCACGATCTGTTACGCCCATCAAACGACATATGCGTGAACGTGAGAGAGAGCCACGGTAATCCGTAATAAACTGAAATCTCACAGCTTTTGTACTGCGAAAAATATTGCTGCCTTTTTTAATATCTCCCTCTCCTCCCGAAGGATACGGTTCTCTTTGCGTAAACGTTCATTCTCACGCAGAAGATCAGTGTCTTGGGTAGGAATTTTAGTTTCATCGGAAATTGATGCGATCCATTTCCCAAGCGTGGAAAGCCCAATACTTAAATCTGACGCAACTTGACGGCGTGTTAAGCCACTAGTGAGTGCTATGCGAACTGCATCACGCTTAAATTCATCACTATGCTTTAATGACATATATGGTCTCCTTGATAACAAATAATGCTCTCAAAAAGACCGGAACGAAACCGAGGCAAGACCACCATGGTCTCTGAGCTCGCCTTTGGGACCGACATATCGGTAGAGAGTGACGCGCTCGATGCCGAGTTCCTTGCAGAGATCGGAAACTGAAGTATCGCGCTGGGCCATGGCGGCTTGCGCGAGACGCACCTGAGCTTTGGTGAGCGCGAATTTTCGTCCGCCCTTGCGACCGCGCGCTCTCGCGGAGGCGAGACCCGCCATGGTGCGCTCTCGGATCAGATCCCGCTCGAACTCGGCCAAGGTGGCGAAGATTCCGAACACCATGCGACCGGACGCAGTCGTGGTGTCGATCTGAGCGCCCTTTCCAGTCAGAACCCGCAGGCCGATCTTGCGGTCTGACAGCTCCTTCACCGTGTTGACCAGATGGGCAAGCGATCGTCCGAGGCGATCGAGCTTCCAGACCACCAGCACATCGCCGTCACGCAATGACTTGAGGCAGGCAGTCAAGCCAGGGCGATCATCACGACCGCCGGAAGCAAGATCATCATAGATATTGTCCCGTTCGACACCTGCGGCGCGCAAGGCGTCGTGCTGCAGGTCGAGAGACTGCGAGCCATCGGCTTTGGAGACGCGGGCATATCCGATCAGCATGTATCACAAACGTTGGTTTGAGGCGGCGCTTCGGCCACGATTGCATTGACCTCTGGAAATGTATCTCAACCAGCTTCATAAACAAAGCGTCTTGAACGCTATCAGATTTTGAAAAAGGAACATGTATGCCGCGTCGCGTCACTCTAACCGATCGGCAGAAAGACGCGCTGTTGCGCTTGCCGACTTCACAGACGGATTTGCTCAAGCACTATACGCTGAGTGATGAAGACCTTGGGCATATCAGGCTGCGTCGGCGCGCTCACAACAGGTTCGGCTTCGCCCTGCAATTGTGTGTCCTGCGCTATCCCGGCCGGGTGCTGGCTCCAGGCGAACTGATCCCTGCAGAGGTCATCGAATTTATCGGAGCGCAGCTTGGCCTGGGTGCCGACGATCTCGTAGACTATGCTGCCCGCGAGGAAACACGGCACGAGCATCTTGCCGAGTTACGGGGGCTCTACGGCTTCCGCACCTTCTCCGGACGTGGTGCGAGCGAGCTGAAGGAATGGTTGTTCCGAGAAGCCGAGATGGCGGTGTCGAACGAGGATATCGCCCGTCGCTTCGTAGCCGAGTGCCGACGCACCCGCACTGTCCTTCCCGCGACATCCACGATCGAGCGGCTTTGTGCCGCGGCTCTCGTCGATGCCGAGCGACGCATCGAGACGAGGATCGCCAGTCGGCTGCCTATGTCGATCCGAGAACAGTTGCTGGCATTGCTCGAGGAGACGGCTGATGATCGGGTGACCCGTTTTGTGTGGCTGCGCCAGTTCGAGCCTGGCTCGAACTCTTCGTCGGCCAACCGGCTGCTCGACCGGCTCGAATATCTGCAACGCATCGATCTCCCCGAGGATCTGCTTGCCGGCGTTCCTGCCCATCGGGTGACTCGTCTGCGCAGGCAGGGTGAACGGTATTATGCCGACGGCATGCGCGATCTCCCGGAGGACAGGCGGCTTGCGATCTTGGCTGTTTGCGTCTCGGAATGGCAGGCGATGTTGGCCGACGCAGTGGTCGAAACCCACGACCGGATCGTCGGCCGTCTCTACCGTGCTTCGGAGCGTATTTGCCATGCAAAGGTCGCAGACGAAGCGGGGGTGGTGCGTGACACCCTGAAATCCTTCGCCGAGATCGGGGGCGCCCTGGTCGATGCACAGGATGATGGCCAGCCGCTGGGCGATGTCATCGCGAGTGGGTCAGGGTGGGACGGCTTAAAAACCCTTGTTGCAATGGCAACCAGGCTGACCGCCACCATGGCCGACGATCCGCTCAATCATGTGCTCGACGGTTATCACCGCTTCCGCCGATACGCTCCACGCATGTTGCGCCTGCTCGATCTGCGAGCTGCGCCCGTTGCACTGCCGCTTCTGGAAGCGGTGACGGCCCTTCGTACCGGTTTGAACGATGCCGCGATGACCAGCTTCTTGCGGCCCAGCTCGAAATGGCATCGCCACCTTCGGGCCCAGAGGGCTGGCGACGCTCGCCTATGGGAGATCGCGGTGCTGTTCCATCTGCGCGATGCGTTCCGCTCCGGAGATGTCTGGCTTACTAGGTCCCGGCGCTATGGCGATCTGAAACACGCACTCGTTCCGGCACAATCCATCGCGGAAGGCGGTCGTCTCGCTGTGCCATTGCGGCCGGAGGAATGGCTGGCAGACCGGCAAGCTCGCCTCGACATGCGGTTGCGCGAGCTTGGCCGTGCCGCTCGCGCAGGCACGATCCCGGGCGGGTCGATTGAAAACGGCGTTCTGCATATCGAGAAACTCGAAGCCGCCGCGCCGACAGGCGCCGAAGATCTGGTGCTCGATCTCTACAAGCAGATCCCGCCCACGCGCATCACCGATCTCCTGCTGGAGGTGGATGCGGCGACCGGCTTCACCGAAGCGTTCACCCATCTGCGCACAGGAGCACCCTGCGCTGACCGGATCGGGCTAATGAACGTTATCTTGGCGGAAGGGATCAACCTCGGCTTGCGCAAAATGGCGGATGCGACAAACACCCACACCTTCTGGGAATTGATCCGCATTGGACGGTGGCATGTCGAGGGCGAAGCCTATGACCGGGCGCTGGCCATGGTGGTCGAGGCACAGGCAGCGTTACCCATGGCCCGGTTCTGGGGCATGGGCACGTCGGCTTCGAGCGACGGACAGTTCTTCGTCGCTACAGAGCAAGGTGAGGCCATGAACCTGGTCAACGCGAAATATGGCAATACCCCGGGCCTGAAAGCCTATAGCCACGTCTCCGACCAATA
Source organism: Enterobacter sp. ZOR0014 (assembly GCF_000798855.1). Classification (NCBI taxonomy): domain Bacteria; kingdom Pseudomonadati; phylum Pseudomonadota; class Gammaproteobacteria; order Enterobacterales; family Enterobacteriaceae; genus Enterobacter; species Enterobacter sp. ZOR0014. The sequence goes on from NZ_JTLF01000076.1 coordinate 4,142, forward strand.
TGCGCCGTTCGCAACCCAGGTGATTCCTGCAACGGCAAGCGAAGCGCCTTACATCCTCGATGGCCTGCTGATGAACGATGCTGGACGCCATATCCGCGAGCAGTTCACCGACACGGGCGGCTTCACCGATCACGTCTTTGCCGCATGTGCCATTCTCGGCTACCGGTTCGCTCCGCGCATCCGCGACCTGCCATCCAAACGGCTCTACGCGTTCAATCCGTCGGCCGCCCCGGCGCACCTGCGAGCGTTGATCGGCGGAAAGGTCAACCAAGCCATGATCGAGCGCAATTGGCCCGACATCCTGCGCATCGCCGCCACCATTGCTGCCGGGACCGTCGCGCCAAGCCAGATTCTGCGGAAACTCGCCTCCTATCCGCGGCAGAACGAGCTCGCGACAGCCCTGCGGGAAGTCGGTCGCGTCGAGCGCACCCTGTTCATGATCGACTGGATTCTGGATGCCGAACTCCAACGGCGTGCCCAGATCGGGCTCAACAAAGGCGAAGCTCATCATGCGCTGAAGCGGGCAATCAGCTTCCACCGCCGCGGTGAAATCCGCGACCGTTCCGCCGAAGGCCAGCATTACCGCATCGCCGGCATGAATCTGCTCGCCGCCATCATCATCTTCTGGAACACCATGAAGCTCGGCGAGGTCGTTGCAAACCAGAAACGCGATGGAAAGCTGCTATCGCCCGATCTCTTGGCCCATGTTTCGCCGCTCGGATGGGAACACATCAATCTCACCGGAGAATATCGCTGGCCAAAGCCTTAGCGTAGGATTCCGCCCCCTCCCGCAAACGACCCCTTTAACGGCAGGAAACGCTTATGTGTGGACGTTTTTCTCAGTCACAGACCCGCGCCGAATACCTGGCTTATCTGGCCGGTGAGGTTGATGCCGGGTTTTCTGCAGTACCGGAGCCTATTGGACGCTACAACGTGGCGCCGGGTACCCGGGTGCTGTTGCTCAGTGAAAGCAATGACCAGCTGCAGCTCGACCCTGTTCTGTGGGGATATTCCCCGCCGTGGTGGCACAAAGCGCCCCTGATTAATGCCCGTGCTGAAACTGCAGCTGAGGGACGTATGTTTCGTCCGCTGTGGGAACGCGGCCGCGCCGTTGTGTTTGCTGACGGGTGGTACGAGTGGGTGCGCCAGGGGAACAAAAAACAGCCGTATTTTATTTACCGCAGGGACGGTCAGCCCGTGTTCATGGCTGCCATTGGTGCGCGGCCGTTTGGACTGAGGGATGACGGGGAAGGGTTTGTTATTGTCACGGCAGCTGCGGACAAAGGGCTTCTCGATATCCACGATCGTCGTCCTCTGGTGCTGACGCCAGATGCCGCCCGGGACTGGCTACGCGAGAGTCTCAGTGGTGACGAGGCGGGCAGGACAGCCAGGCAGGGGGCGGTGCCTGCTGAGGCATTCACCTGGCATCCGGTTTCCCCGGCGGTCGGCAACGTGCGGAATCAGGGAGCGTCTCTGACAGAACCTCTCTCCTGATTATGGCTCCGCCAGCGCCAGGGTTCTGTCTGACCCGGAACTGACCAGAGCCCGATACCCTGTCGGCGGGCTTCGGCTTCCAGCTGAGCGTAGTCAGTCCGGGCCGGTTTTCCGTGGTACCGGTATACCCAGGCCAGCCCTTTGCGGATCTGCGCGGCATTCACATCCGTCGCGCCAAGCCACACGGTGCCCAACCGCCGCCCGTAGCGATCCGTTTCTTCACCCGTGATGGTTACGTTACGCTGTGCCACCATTGATGTGAGTTCCTGCCTGGACCGCTGGCCAAAGCGCTGGTTCTTTTCCGGCGCATCGATGCCGGCAAGACGAACGCGCGTCAGGCGGTTCCCCGTTTCAAGAACCTCAACGGTATCCCCGTCCAGCACGCGAACGATCCGGCCGCTGATATCTGCGCTGGCCGGGAAGGTCACCACGAGCAGGAGCATGGCGCTGAGTTGCCGGATCATGCATATACCTCACCTGCTGTACTGCTGTTCAGTTTTTCATTACCAATGATCTGCAGTGCGTAACTGACATTCAGTCCGGTCATGTTGGTATTCAGCTCTTTCATCATGTCTGCGTTCGTATACCGGACACTGTCTTTCAGGCTGCCCTGGTAGCCTTTGGAGGTGACAACCTGCAGCTGTTCAGGTGTACGTAACGCGTCCCTTCCAGCGAGCAGGTCTGCTTCAACGGCACGCAGGTACACCGGAGAGGCGGCCACCACAAATCGATCGTCAGGCCTCGCCTGCATCAGCGTCCTCAGGGAAGCATACCGTCGTTCAGCAGGCGGGCAAGCCGTCAGACTTTCCCACAGTCTGCTGTGACTGAACGGCATCGAGGAGAACGTTGCCTCATAAGGGACTACCGGGTCTGATACGTGCAATAGCCCCAGACCCGCTGAAATCACCCACAGCTCTGCGCCGGTACGTTTTGCAGCCGCAGCAGCCCTGCTCCAGTGCTGGCCCGTATACAGTTCACCGGCTGTTATGGCAGCGCCGTCGTTCCGCGCCCTGGCCAGCCTTTCCAGCCAGACTTCATAAGCATTTCCGGCGTCGTGTTCATATGGAAAGACAGTTTGACCGGCTGTTATGGTTTTACGGCTCGTGCAGGTCACAATGAGATGGACGTTGCCTGTGCTCATGATGGCGTCCCCGCGCTGTCGTCGTTCCAGACGATAACCGTGGCCAGATGTTCCGCCACCTCCTGCCCCGTGTAACCGGCCAGGATCGCCAGCGGTCGGGAGCCTGCGTCACGGGACAGCGGACTCCGGAACCCGAATCCGTCCGTCATCAGAAGCCACTGCAGACGGTCAGTCCAGCGCTCGCCGGGTTTGCGGACCGGTGAAAACACTATCTCCGTCAGCTGCCCGCGGTTGCAGTACAGCTGGCGCTGTTCGAGTTCGTCCAGCAGGCTGTTAAGCTCACGCCGGTCAGCTTCTTCCTGACTCATCTGTGGCCAGCGGATGCGGTGCCACTGAAGCTCCTGCGCCTGGGCGCCCGTGAACCCCGCGCGGGTGAGCAGGTCGGCCAGCGCGGCCTCCGTGTCTTCCTCGTATGTGGCAGCAGTGAGCGGGTCCGCGTCGCGCAGAACGTGCAGAAGGCGCGCCGGTGCCGGAAGCATCCGCAGGGACGCTTCAGGACTGACCACGGCCAGGCGAATATCCTCAGTCAGCCCGGTGATCCCCAGCGCCTGCAACGCGGTGTCCAGCTGGCGGTACCAGGTGCCGGTCAGGTCCGCCGGCGCGGTACCGTCCGGTGTACCCTCCTCCGGCGCGGCGCACTCATTGATCTGCACCCGGACCGCAATCCCCGCATCGTGGCAGGCCTGCAGCCAGGCGGCGACCTGCAGGGGATCGCCTTCCAGGCGCGTCAGCTGGCCGGCCGTGTTCCACAGCAGCAGGCAGGTGGTGCCGTCAAGACGGATAACGTAGTCGCCCCGGCACGCCAGGTGCCAGCGGTCGTCCAGCGCCACCGGCCGGTCGTCAGCTTCCTCTGTCTGGTTGCACGGGACCAGGGGCAGAACCCTGACCGCCGTCGCGCGCTGCTCAGCCAGGACACGCGCCTGTTCGTCAGCCAGAAGCGGGGCGGCCACCGCATGACCGGCATCCGTCAGCTCGACGGCCAGCTGCAGGTTCGGGGCGCGCAGGGTGCGCAGCCAGCCCGCGGCTTCCATCCGGCGGCAGGAGGCGCGGAGGTTCGGCCCGTACACCGGGGCCG
>NZ_JTLF01000357.1:0-4090 GCF_000798855.1 Enterobacter sp. ZOR0014
GAACATTGCAGCGTCAGCTGCTGGCCCTGCCGGAAGCGACCATCATGACCTTCGCGCCGCCGACCCTGCCGGGGCTGGGCAACGCCTCCGGCTTCGATCTGCGCATACAGGCGCAGACGGGGCAAAGCCCGGCGGAGCTGGAGCGCGTGACGAGCGGGGTGCTGATGAAAGCCAATCAGCACCCGCAGCTAAGCCGTGTGTTCACCACCTGGAGCAGCAACGTCCCGCAGCTGACGCTGACCGTCGATCGCGAGCGTGCGGCCCGTCTCGACGTGCCGGTATCGCGCATCTTCAGTAGCCTGCAAACCGCCTTTGGCGGCACGCGCGCCGGGGATTTCAGCATCAACAACCGCGTCTACCACGTTGTCATGCAGAACGAAATGCAGTGGCGCGAGCGCGCTGAGCAAATCAGCGAGCTGTTTGTGCGCAGCAACAGCGGCGAGCGGGTGCGCCTGAGCAACCTCGTCACCATCACGCCGGGCATTGGCGCGCCGTTCCTGCAGCAGTACAACCAGTTTCCGTCCGTGTCGGTGAGCGGCTCGGCGGCGGAAGGGGTGAGCAGCAGCACCGCGATGGCGGTGATGAGCGAAATTCTGGCAGAGATCCTGCCTGCCGGATACGACTATGCCTGGAGCGGCATGTCGTATCAGGAGCAGCAGACCGGCAATCAGGCGATATGGATTGTGCTGGCGGCGGTGGTGATGGCGTGGCTGTTTCTCGTCGCCCAGTATGAGAGCTGGACGCTCCCGGCGAGCGTGATGCTCTCGGTGCTCTTCGCCCTCGGCGGGGCGCTGGTCTGGCTGTGGATGGCGGGCTACGCCAACGATGTCTACGTGCAAATTGGTCTGGTATTGCTGATCGCGCTGGCGGCCAAAAACGCGATTCTTATCGTGGAGTTCGCCCGCGCCCGGCGCATGGACGGAATGACGATTGTCGATGCGGCGAGGGAAGGGGCATCGCGCCGCTTCCGCGCGGTGATGATGACCGCCGTGTCGTTTATTATCGGCGTCATGCCAATGATGCTGGCGACCGGGGCGGGTGCCCAGAGCCGTCGCATCATTGGCACCACGGTGTTCAGCGGTATGCTGGTGGCGACCGTCGTGGGGATCGTGTTCATTCCCGCGCTGTTCGTGCTGTTCCAGCGTCTGCGTGAGTGGGGCCACGGCCTTACGGACTCGTCGCCCACAGCTCGCAGTGCTTCTGAACGAGAGAAATAAGCGAGCCGCCGTCGGCAATAAAGTCCCGCATGCGCTGCGCCTCGCTCTTGCCCTGCTTTAACAGCAGGGCAATTTCAGTGATTGCGCTTGTCGCGCCGAGCTTCTCGGCCGATGGCGCAACCTGTTCCAGCAGCCAGGCGATATCTTCCGCCACGGTTTTCTGTTCGCCGGTATGCACGTCCGTCAGAATCCCCTCCAGCCCGTAGCGACAGGCCTGAAAACGGTTAAATCGGTACAGCAGAAAATCCTTCTCCTGATGCTTATAGGGCCGCGTGGTCAGCAGCCAGTGGGAGGTTGCCTGGATCAGCCCGGCAATGTTTATCGCGTGGCCGAGCGTCAGCGGCGTATCCATCACCCGCACTTCCACGGTACCAAAGTGCGGGCTGGGGCGAATGTCCCAGTGCAGGTCTTTAATGCTGTCGATCATGCTGGTGGCGCTCAGGCGGCGGAACAGCCCCTCGAACGCCTGCCAGTTGTTGACCCACGGCATCTGGCCGTTATCCGGAAATCCCGAAAAAATATTCAGACGCGATGAGGCGAACTTCGTGTCCGTGCCCTGCATGTAGGGTGACGCGGCGGCGAGGGCGATAAAGTGCGGCACAAAGCGCGACAGACCGTGCAGCAGGTAAATGGCATCGTCCCCGGTTCGACAGCCGACGTGTACGTGCTGGCCGAACACCGTGGCCTGCAAAATCAGGTAGCCAAAGCGCTCCAGCGTGACGTTATAGCGCTCGTCATCGCACACCTCCTGGCGCTGCCATTTCTGGAACGGATGCGTCCCGCCGCCGCAGATCTGGATATGCTGCTCCGCCGCCGCGCGCAGAATACTCTGTTGCATCACCGAGAACTGCGCCGCTGCCTGGTCGATGGTCTGGCATACGCCGGTGGCGATTTCAAGCATGCTTTCGGTGATGTCGTGCTTCACTTCTCCGCCTTTAATGTCGTCTTTGACGGCGGCGATCAGTGCGGAGGAGTCCTGGCTCAGATCGTACCCGGGCGGATTAACCACCTGCAGTTCGAGTTCGATGCCGAGGGTGAACGGTTCAGAGGACGTGAAATCGGGTAAAGGCATGGCGCACTCCGTTGTCAGTTGTGTGTTGAGTATAGACAACGACGTGGCGCTCACTTTTCAGGGTGGTATAACTGTTAGCAGGCTTAGCGAACAGGGGAGTTAATCATGTCTGACAATCCAGTGATTGCGCTGATAGGTCCCGGTGCGATTGGGACCACCATTGCCGCGGTGCTGCATGAGGTGGGCCGCACGCCGCTGTTGTGCGGACGTACCGCACATCCGGAATTACGCCTGCGTTATGACGAGGGCGAAACGGTGGTACCCGGTCCGGTCTTAACCGATCCTGCCGTCATTACGCGTCCCGCCGATCTGGTTTTTATCGCGGTAAAAACGACGCAAAATGCCGACAGCGCCGGATGGCTGCGCACGCTGTGCGATGAAAACACCGTGGTCTGCGCCCTGCAAAACGGCGTGGAGCAGAAAGCCCAGCTTGAGCCGTGGGTCAACGGCGCAACGGTGCTGCCGTCGGTGGTCTGGTTCCCGGCACAGCGCGAGCCGGATGCCTCCGTGTGGCTGCGTGCCAAACCGCGCCTGACGCTGCCGGAGGTGCCGCAGGCGCAGCGGGTGGTGGATGCGCTTCGCGGTACGCGCTGTGAAGTGGAACTCTCGGCAGATTTCGCCACGGTCGCCTGGCGCAAGCTGCTGCAAAACGCGGTCGCCGGGCTGATGGTGCTGGCTAACCGCCGCGCCGGGATGTTCAGGCGTGAGGACATCAGCGAACTTGCGCTGGCCTATCTGCGCGAGGGGCTTACCGTTGCCCGCGCCGAGGGGGCGAAGCTTGACGATGCGGTGGCCGGGGAGATCCTGGCGAACTTTCAGCGTGCGCCTGAAGACCTGGGCACGTCGATCCTGGCCGATCGTCAGGCCAACCGTCCAATGGAGTGGGATATCCGCAACGGCGTGATCCCGCGCTATGGCCGCAAACACGGGATTGCGGTGCCCATCAGCGACGTGGTGGTGCCGCTGCTGGCGGCGGGGAGCGAGGGGCCGGGTTAACGGCCGCTGTTTTTCCGTTCGGCAAAATAATGCGCGGGTGTGCTGCCCATCGCTTTTCTGAACATGGTGATAAACGCATTCACGGATTCATACCCAAGCGTTGCCGCCACGTTCTGGACAGGCACGCCGCTGGCCAGCTCCCGCAGGGCAATAATCAGGTGCAACTGCTGCCGCCATCGCCCAAAGCTCAGCCCGGTCTCGCGTTGCATCAGGCGTGCAAACGAGCGCTCGCTGAGGGCGAGCCGTTTCGCCCAGTCTTTCAGGGTGCTTCTGTCCTCAGGGCGGCTGACCAGCGCGTCGGCCATGGCGCGAATTTTCGGGTCGGTCGAGACCGGCAGGCTGAGCTTCTGCTGCGGCATGCTGGCGAGCTCATCCAGCGTGACCCGGGTCAGTCTGGCGGCGTGGCTGTCGGGAGGATAATCCACGCCTTCGCGCGTCAGGCGGTCGACCAGCTCCGTAATCAACGGCGAGATCGCCAGGGTGCAGCACCTCTCCGGCAGCGCCGCCGCGCCGGGCTCAATAAACAAATAGTTCAGATGCGCGTTCCACGTCGCTTTCGCGCTGTGCGGGATCCCGCCGGGGATCCAGACTGCGCAGTCTGGCGGCACGATCCAGATGTCATTCTCCGCGTAACAGCTGACCGCGCCGTAACGGGCAATAATCAGTTGGCCCTTGTGATGGGTATGCACCGGCACTTCCGCAGCGTAGTCCACAAAGTCCAGATGACGCGCCACGGCAGGAGAGGCGGTAGAGTCAGGGTCATACAGCGTATTAGCGGATTGCGGCTTCATGATTCTGGCAACAT
>NZ_JTLF01000403.1:0-22067 GCF_000798855.1 Enterobacter sp. ZOR0014
GAACATTGAAAGGAACCGGAGGAATCATGACCAAGTCAGAATTGATTGAAAGACTTGCCAGTCAGCAACCGCATATCCCTGCCAAGGCAGTGGAAGATGCCGTAAAAGAGATGCTGGAGCATATGGCCTCCACTCTTGCCCAGGGCGAGCGCATTGAAATCCGCGGTTTCGGTAGTTTTTCTCTGCACTATCGTGCTCCACGCACCGGGCGTAACCCGAAAACGGGTGATAAAGTCGAGCTGGAAGGTAAGTACGTTCCACACTTTAAACCGGGTAAAGAACTGCGCGATCGCGCCAATATTTACGGCAACTGAGTTTAGCCAGTCGGTTAAACTGGGTTCGAAAGAAAGCACCTGCGGGTGCTTTTTTTGTTCCTGTCGTTTTCTTCTGGAAGGCATCCCACATTTCCCGCTGCGTTTTCTGCAACCTGTTAAAAACCTTGCTGCGCTTGCTGTAAATCCTATTCTTCACAACTGACGAGCCGCATCACCCACGAGCATACTGCCCCCTGAAACAGGGAGGTAGCAATGGGAATTCCCGCTTTATGTATCTGCGCCATTCTGGCGATAGCCCCGTTACTCTGGTTACCTGAACTGCCATCACGCGATACCGTCTGGATAATGCTGGCGGGCGGGGTGGTTCTGGGCACATGCCAAAACGTGCGCCTGAAGTATGTGGGGATCGCGCTGTTATTTTGCGCGTGGGGCCTTCTGGCCGCGCAGGAGAGCGTCTGGCCGATGCAGCATTTAACCACGGGAGCCGTGCAGGCCGAGGTAGAGATCACCGCCACTGATGGTGCAACTCAGCATCAGGGAAAAATACGCACCGTAAACGGCCGGCGCTGGTGGCCGTCCACCGGCGTAACGCTGTATGGCAATTATTTGCCACAGAGAGCATGTGCTGGCCAGCGCTGGGCGATGATGCTCAGGCTAAAACCTGCACACGGCGAGCTGAACGACGGAGGCTACGATCCTCAACGCAGCGCCATTGCCCGACACCAAACGCTGAGCGGGCGCTTCACCCATGCGGAACTTGTTGATGGACACTGCAGCCTGCGAGCGCAATACCTGATGTCGCTGCAAAACCGACTTTCTGATTATCGCTGGGGAGCGGTTATCCTCGGGCTGGGGATGGGAGAGCGTCTGGATGTCCCCCGAGAAATAAAAGACCTGATGCGTGAAACCGGCACACTGCATTTGATGGCGATTTCGGGCCTGCATATCACGCTGGCGGCATCCCTCGTCTGGTTACTCGCGCGTGCGATCCAGTTTATATTCCCCAGCCACCGGGTCCACTGGCAAATGCCACTCCTGGCCGGGTTGTTCTTCGCCGCTTTCTACGCCTGGCTTACCGGTCTGCAACCTCCTGCGCTACGAACGGTCATCGCACTTGCCGTGCTGGCGGCGCTGCGAATCGGTTCCCGCCAATGGTCACCGTGGCAGGTATGGTGTTGCTGTGTCGCGGCGATCCTGATAAGCGATCCCTTAGCCATACTTTCTGAGAGCCTGCTCCTGTCCGCATTTGCCGTCGCGGCGCTGATTTTCTGGTTTCAGTGGCTGCCTCTTCCTCGCTGGCAGTGGGCCCGACGCATACGGCCACTACTTAATCTGATCTATCTGCAGGTCGGCATGCTGGTGTTGCTCATGCCGTTACAGGTGCTGATTTTCCACGGCTTCAGTATCTCCTCTCTGGTCGCCAATCTCTTTGCCGTGCCGATAGTGACGTTTGTCAGCGTACCGCTGATTTTACTCGGTATGTTGCTCCATTTGTTTCCGCTGGGGGGAATGGAAAGTGCCATCTGGTTTGCAGCCGATAAGTCCCTTGCCGGGCTGTTCTGGCTACTGATGCGCTTGCCAGACGGCTGGCAGAGTGTGGATCAACGCTGGCAGTACATGACGCTACTGCCCTGGCTTATCATCATCGGCTGGCGTTTGCGAGCCTGGAAAACCGTTCCAGCCGTGTGTCTGGCTGGGAGTCTATTGCTGGCATTTCCCCTCTGGCGAACGGCTAAAAGTGATGCCTGGACGCTACATATGCTGGATGTGGGGCAGGGGCTGGCCATGGTCATCGAACGGCAGGGAAAAGCGATTCTCTATGATACCGGGCTCGCCTGGCCAGGGGGAGATAGCGCACAGCGGTTAATTATCCCCTGGCTGCGCTGGCACCATCTGCGGCCAGATGGCGTGATTCTCAGCCATGAACATCTTGACCATGCAGGAGGCCTCGCATCGCTGCAAAAAGCATGGCCGGAGATGTGGGTAAGAAGTCCATTACGTCTGGCGGGGCATCGGCCCTGCTTTCGTGGGCAGAGCTGGAGATGGCAGGGATTAACCTTCACCGTCCACTGGCCCCTGGAAAATGACCCGGCTCGGGGAAACAACCGCTCCTGCGTGGTGAAAGTGGACGATGGTGAGCAGAGTATACTGCTGACGGGAGACATTGAAGCGCCAGCAGAACAGGCTATGCTTAGCCATTACTGGCAACATCTGACGTCGACGTTAATCCAGGTTCCCCATCATGGCAGCAATACCTCATCGTCATTGGCGCTGGTACAACGGGTGGAGGGAAACATTGCGCTGGATTCAGCAGCCCGCTATAACGCCTGGCGGTTTCCGTCGGCGAATGTGGTCCGACGTTATCGAAAAGAGGGGTATATCTGGCAAGATACCCCCCATTCCGGGCAAATATCGGTGACATTCTCGCAACATCGCTGGCAAATCCGGCGCTTGCGGGATCAATTTTTACCACGTTGGTATCATCAGTGGTTTGGCGCGCCCGTAGATAACGGGTAGAATATGCGGCTATTTCAACAAATGCTGGTTTTTTGAATGCATAACGACAAAGATCTCTCCACGTGGCAAACCTTCCGCCGACTCTGGCCGATGATTGCACCTTTTAAAGCAGGCTTGATCGTGGCGGGTGTAGCGTTAATCCTCAACGCAGCCAGCGATACTTTTATGTTATCGCTCCTTAAACCGTTACTGGACGACGGTTTTGGTAAAACGGATCGCTCAGTGTTGCTATGGATGCCGCTGGTGGTTATCGGGCTGATGATCTTACGTGGTATCACCAGCTATATCTCCAGCTACTGCATCTCCTGGGTATCCGGGAAAGTGGTTATGACCATGCGCCGTCGTCTGTTCAGCCACATGATGGGCATGCCGGTCTCATTCTTTGACAAGCAGTCTACGGGGACACTGCTGTCCCGTATTACCTACGATTCAGAGCAGGTTGCATCCTCCTCCTCAAGCGCGTTGATTACCGTCGTGCGTGAAGGGGCGTCGATCATCGGCCTGTTTATCATGATGTTCTATTACAGCTGGCAGCTGTCGCTCATCCTGATCGTTTTGGCTCCGGTTGTCTCCATTGCCATCCGCGTTGTGTCCAAGCGTTTCCGCAATATCAGTAAAAATATGCAGAATACGATGGGGCAGGTAACAACCAGCGCCGAACAGATGCTGAAAGGACACAAAGAGGTGTTAATTTTCGGTGGCCAGGACGTCGAAACCAAACGCTTTGACAAAGTCAGCAACAAAATGCGTCTGCAGGGGATGAAAATGGTCTCGGCCTCTTCCATCTCTGACCCGATCATTCAGCTGATTGCCTCGCTGGCGCTGGCGTTTGTCCTTTATGCGGCAAGCTTCCAAAGCGTGATGGAGACGCTGACGGCGGGTACCATCACCGTGGTCTTCTCCTCGATGATCGCCCTGATGCGTCCCCTGAAATCTCTGACTAACGTGAATGCCCAGTTCCAGCGCGGGATGGCGGCTTGTCAGACATTGTTCAGCATTCTGGATTCCGAGCAGGAAAAAGACGAAGGTACACGCGAGATTGAGCGCGCCCGTGGCGATGTTGAATTCCACAACGTGACCTTCACCTATCCGGGCCGCGATACGCCCGCTCTGCGCAATATCAACCTGACGATTCCGGCGGGTAAAACGGTGGCGCTGGTAGGCCGTTCTGGCTCCGGTAAATCCACCATTGCCAGCCTCATCACCCGTTTCTACGATATCAACGAAGGTGAAATTCTCCTGGACGGTCACGACCTGCGGGAGTACACCCTGCAGTCGCTGCGTAACCAGGTTGCGCTGGTTTCTCAGAACGTGCATCTGTTTAACGATACGGTCGCCAACAACATCGCTTATGCGCGCACTGACGAGTACAGCCGCGAGCAGATCGAGAATGCCGCACGCATGGCCTATGCGATGGACTTTATCAACAAGATGGATAACGGTCTGGATACCATCATTGGTGAAAATGGCGTGCTCCTGTCCGGTGGTCAGCGTCAGCGTATTGCGATTGCGCGCGCGCTGCTGCGTGACAGCCCAATCCTGATTCTGGATGAAGCGACGTCCGCACTGGATACCGAATCTGAACGCGCTATTCAGTCGGCGCTGGACGAACTGCAAAAGAACCGTACCTCACTGGTGATTGCACACCGTCTGTCGACTATCGAGCAGGCGGATGAGATCGTGGTGGTTGAGGATGGCGTCATTGTTGAACGCGGAAGCCACGCAGCTTTGCTGGAACACCGCGGCGTATACGCCCAGCTTCATAAGATGCAGTTCGGCGAATGATTGCACGCATCTGGTCCGGTGAATCCCCGCTGTGGCTGCTGCTTTTGCCGCTCTCCTGGCTTTACGGCCTGGTGAGCGGCATCATTCGTCTGCTTTACCGTCTGGGGATCAAGCGGGCCTGGCGTGCGCCAGTGCCGGTTGTGGTTGTGGGCAATCTTACGGCGGGCGGCAACGGTAAAACGCCGGTGGTGATCTGGCTCGTGGAACAGCTGCAAAGACGCGGTATCCGCCCGGGTGTGGTCTCGCGTGGGTATGGCGGTAAAGCGGCGCAGTACCCACTGCTGCTGGCAGAGAAAACCACCACTGCCGAAGCGGGTGATGAACCGGTATTGATTTTCCAGCGTACTGGCGCGCCGGTGGCAGTCTCCCCGGTTCGCAGCGACGCCGTGCAGGCGCTGCTTGCCGAACACGCGGTACAAATTATCATCACTGACGATGGTCTGCAGCATTACGCGCTGGCGCGTGATAAAGAGATTGTGGTCATCGACGGGGTTCGCCGTTTCGGTAACGGATGGTGGCTGCCAGCCGGCCCTATGCGTGAACGCGCTTCACGTCTGAAGTCCGTTGATGCGGTGATTGTAAACGGTGGTGAGGCAAAAGCGGGTGAAATCCCTATGCACCTGTTGCCGGGACTGGCGGTAAACCTGGTGACAGGTGAACGCCAGGCGGTTGCTGAGCTGCCTTCGCTGGTGGCAATGGCAGGGATTGGTCATCCTCCGCGCTTCTTCGCAACGCTTGAGCAGTGTGGTGCCAGGCTTGAAAAACGCATTCCACTGGCTGACCATCAGGCGCTGGTGGCAGAGCAGGTTGATGCGCTCACGGCGTCGGGACAGACGCTCATTATGACCGAAAAAGATGCGGTGAAATGCCGTGCCTTTGCGAAAGAAAACTGGTGGTATCTGCCGGTTGACGCTGAACTCAGCGGCGAGCAGCCGGAACACTTGCTCAAGGAACTGATTGCGTTAGTGCAGTGAGGGCTTACGCGGTTCTGGTGGCGCTTTGACTGACAGGAAAACGCATGTCTTTACCGCAACTCTCGCTTACAGCTGCACGTCATTTACACCTCGCCGCGCAGGGGCTGCTCAAAAAGCCCCGTCGCCGCGCACAGCCTGCCGATATCCTCTCTGCCATCCAGCGCATGTCGCTGCTGCAAATCGACACCATTAATATTGTTGCCCGTAGCCCTTACCTGGTGCTGTTCAGCCGCCTGGGCCACTATCCCTCTCACTGGCTGGATGAGGCGCTCAGCAAAGGGGATCTCATGGAGTACTGGGCGCACGAAGCCTGTTTCCTGCCCCGCAGCGATTTTGCCCTGGTGCGTCACCGCATGCTTGCCCCAGAAAAGATGGGCTGGAAATACCGACAGGCGTGGATGCAGGAGCACGCGGCCGAAATAGAGCAACTGATCAGCCATATTCAGGAAAAGGGACCAGTGCGTTCCGCTGATTTTGAACATCCGCGAAAAGGCTCAAGCGGCTGGTGGGAGTGGAAACCGCACAAACGTCATCTTGAAGGGTTATTCACCTCCGGCCAGGTCATGGTGATTGAACGGCGTAATTTTCAGCGCGTCTATGACCTGACCCAGCGCGTGATGCCACACTGGGACGACGAACGTGACCTGCTTACCCAGGAGGCTGCCGAGGCCATCATGCTGGAAAACAGCGCCCGCAGCCTGGGCATTTTCCGGCCGCAATGGCTGGCAGATTATTACCGCCTGCGCCAGCCCGCGCTGAAGCCGCTGCTGGAGATGTGGCAACGCGAACAGCGCGTCATTCCCGTCACGGTAGAAACGCTGGGCGAGATGTGGCTGCATGCGGATCTCCTTCCTTTGCTGCCCCAGGCGCTGGACGGAAAGCTCCAGGCAACCCACAGTGCAGTGTTGTCGCCTTTCGACCCGGTGGTCTGGGACCGAAAACGCGCCGAACAGTTGTTCGATTTCAGCTACCGGCTGGAGTGTTATACCCCGGCACCAAAGCGTCAGTACGGCTATTTTGTTTTACCCCTGCTGCATAAGGGGCGGCTGGTCGGGCGCATGGATGCCAAAATGCACCGCAAAACCGGCACGCTTGAAGTCATTGCGCTCTATCTGGAAGAGGGGGTCAGGGTGACGGCGAGTCTGGAGAAGGGCTTAACGTCCGCCATTAGCGAGTTCGCCCTCTGGCAGGGGGCTCGCGACGTCACGCTGGGACGCGTTCCCGAAGGGTTATTTATATCCTGTCGAAGTGGCTGGGAAACAGACACGCCCTGAAAAAGGAATGTGTTAAGCTTTAGCGATTACCCATACGGAGGAACTATGGATCACCGTTTACTTGAAATTATTGCCTGCCCGGTGTGCAACGGCAAACTCTACTACAGCCAGGACAAACAGGAGCTGATTTGCAAGCTGGACAGTCTGGCTTTCCCGCTGCGTGACGGCATTCCGGTGTTGCTGGAAAACGAAGCCCGTTCCCTGGTGGCAGAAGAGAGCAAACCATGAGTTTTGTTGTCATTATTCCTGCTCGTTATGCCTCAACGCGTCTGCCGGGTAAACCGCTGGTGGATATCAACGGCAAGCCAATGATTGTGCACGTCCTTGAACGCGCCCGTGAATCCGGTGCCGATCGCGTGATTGTTGCCACCGATCATCCGGACGTCGCCCGTGCGGTTGAAGCCGCAGGCGGTGAAGTGTGCATGACCCGCGTCGATCACCAGTCCGGCACCGAGCGTCTCGCCGAAGTCGTTGAGAAATGTGGTTTCAGCGATGATACCGTCATTGTGAACGTGCAGGGCGACGAGCCGATGATCCCGGCCGTTATTATCCGTCAGGTGGCAGAAAACCTGGCGCAGCGTCAGGTGGGTATGGCGACGCTAGCTGTGCCTGTTCACCACGCTGAAGAGGCATTTAACCCGAATGCGGTGAAAGTGGTGATGGATGCCGAAGGCTATGCGCTCTATTTCTCCCGCGCCACCATTCCATGGGATCGCGACCGCTTTGCGCTCTCGAAAGAGACCATCGGGGATTCCTTCCTGCGCCATCTGGGGATTTACGGCTATCGCGCCGGTTTCATTCGCCGCTATGTCACCTGGGCACCCAGCCCGCTGGAGCATATCGAAATGCTGGAGCAGCTTCGTGTGCTCTGGTATGGCGAGAAAATTCACGTTGCTGTTGCCAAAGAAGTACCAGGAACGGGCGTTGATACGCCGGAAGATCTTGAGCGCGTTCGCGCCGAATTACGTTAATACCGTCTGCATCCCTCCTTTCGGAGGGATGTCCTCTCGCCACAATTTTCGCTTTTCTTTTCCCTGATTGATCTCTACCGGGTGACATCTTCATTCTGCGCGCTCATTATAAAAGCAGTAGCATTAATGGGGGTAATCTCATATGGAACAGCTGCGTGCCGAACTTAGCCATCTGCTGGGTGAGAAATTAAGCCGGGTCGAGTGTGTGAGTGAAAAGGCCGATACCGCGCTCTGGTCGTTGTATGACAGTCAGGGAAACCCAATGCCGCTGATGGCGCGAAGTTTCACGTCGCCGGGTGTTGCCAGGCAGCTCGCCTGGAAAATGTCGATGCTGGCGCGGGAGGGTACCGTCCGAATGCCGACCGTGTACGGCGTCATGACGCACGAGGAACACCCCGGCCCCGATGTCCTGTTGATAGAGCGTTTACGCGGCGTGCCTGTTGAAGCACCCGCGCGCACGCCGGAACGCTGGGAGCAGCTGAAAGACCAGATTGTCGAGGCGCTGCTGGCCTGGCATCGCCAGGATAGCCGTGGGCTCGTGGGGCCGGTCGACAGCACCCAGGAGAACCTGTGGCCGCTGTGGTATCGCCAGCGGGTGGAAGTACTGTGGGGAACGCTCAACCAGTTTAATAACACCGGTTTGACCATGCAGGACAAACGTATTCTTTTTCGCACTCGTGAGTGCTTGCCAGCGCTGTTCGACGGTTTTAATGATAACTGCGTGCTGATCCACGGCAATTTTACCCTGCGGAGTATGCTGAAAGACTCCCGCAGCGATCAGCTGCTGGCGATGTTAGGGCCTGGGATAATGCTGTGGGCCCCACGTGAATATGAGTTGTTCAGGCTCAGCGACAGCGGGGCGGCAGAAGGGTTACTGTGGCACTACCTTCAGCGTGCGCCCGTTGCCGAAGCGTTTATCTGGCGGCGCTGGTTGTACCTGCTCTGGGATGAAGTCGCGCAACTGGTCAATACCGGGCGTTTCAATCGCGCAAACTTCGATCTCGCGGCTAAGTCACTCTTGCCCTGGCTCGCCTGAGGAACCCTTCAGCCACTGCCAGAGGCGGCCGAGCGTCTCATAGCCGACGCGATCGCTATGCATCAGCCACATCGGGGAGGGGATCACGCGTTCCCATGGGTTAAGTGGCGCATTGATGGCCATCTGGTTTGCCGGTGCGGGAAGCGGGTGCAGGCCCTGCTTTTCAAAGAAAATCATCGCCCGTGGCAGGTGTGAGGCGGAGGTGACCAGCAGGAATGGAACATCGCCAATCGCCTGCTTCACCGCAGCGGCTTCTTCTTCGGTATCTTTTGGACTGTCCAGAGTGATGATAGCGGAACGCGGTACGCCGAGGGATTCCGCAACTCTGGCACCCGCTTCAGCCGTACTCACCGGGTTCGTTTTTGCTGCGGCGCCGGTGAAGATCATTTTTGATCCCGGATTCGCCAGCCACAGGCGAATCCCTTCGTTTAGCCGTGGCAGGCTGTTGTTGATCAGATTCGAGCTGGGGGCCCAGTCAGGATCCCAGGTATACCCACCGCCCAGCACCACGATGTATTCCACTTTCTGATTTCCCTGCCATGTCGGGTACTTATCTTCAATGGGGCGTAACAGGCCATCCGCGACCGGCTGCAGGCTCAGCAGCAGTAAGACAAGCCAGCCGAACGTGATGAGCGTTTTGCCACTTTTCTGAAAGCGGCTGAACCACACCAGCGCCAGCCCCAGCGCGATGATGATGAGCAGCAGCGGAAGGGGAAGCATCATCCCTCCAATGTATTTCTTAAGGGTAAAAAGCATCCTTTTTGGTTCCTTTTTTGACCATACAGCAGGTGATTACCGGTGATATTACACCAGAGAGGTTCATTCTCCGCGCGGGTGTGACAAAATAGCGGTTTTGCAGTTAGCGAGTGGAACTCTCCCAATGCGGGATCGCAATTTTGATGACATCGCGGAAAAGTTTTCGCGCAACATTTATGGCACCACAAAGGGGCAGCTCCGTCAGACGATCCTCTGGCAGGATCTGGACACCATTCTGGCCACTTTTGGCGACCAGACGTTGCGCGTGCTGGACGCCGGTGGTGGCGAAGGACAAACGGCGATAAAAATGGCCGAGCGCGGTCATCACGTCACGCTTTGCGATCTTTCGGCTGAAATGGTCGCCCGCGCGACGCGTGCTGCAGATGAGAAAGGTGTGAGCGACAACATGCATTTTATACAATGCGCCGCTCAGGACATCGCACAGCATTTGGAAACCCAGGTTGATCTGATATTGTTTCATGCGGTGCTGGAGTGGGTGGCCGATCCGCAAAGCGTGTTACAAACCCTGTGGTCGATGTTGCGCCCGGGCGGCACGCTGTCGCTGATGTTCTACAATGCTAACGGCTTCCTGATGCACAACATGGTTGCAGGTAACTTTGACTATGTGCAGGTCGGGATGCCTAAAAAGAAAAAGCGCACGCTTTCCCCGGACTATCCGCGCGATCCGCAGCAGGTTTACGGCTGGCTGGAAGAGATTGGCTGGCAGATTGTCGGGAAAACGGGCGTCAGGGTGTTTCATGATTATCTGCGTGAAAAACACAAACAGCGTGACTGTTTTGACACCTTAACAGAATTAGAAACGCGGTATTGCCGTCAGGAGCCATTTGTCAGCCTTGGCCGCTATATTCACGTCACCGCGCACAAGCCGCAGATGCAAGGATAACCTATGAGTGAATTTTCCCAGACAGTCCCCGAACTGGTTGCCTGGGCCAGGAAAAACGATTTCTCCATCTCGCTGCCGGTAGACAGACTCTCTTTCCTGCTGGCGGTTGCCACGCTAAACGGCGAACGGCTGGATGGCGAAATGAGCGAGGGTGAACTGGTGGATGCGTTCCGCCATGTCAGTGATGCGTTTGAGCAAACCAGCGAAACCATTAGCGTGCGTGCCAACAACGCAATCAACGATATGGTACGTCAACGTCTGCTGAACCGCTTTACCAGCGAGCAGGCGGAAGGAAACGCCATCTATCGCCTGACGCCGTTGGGTATCGGCATCACCGATTACTACATTCGCCAGCGCGAATTTTCCACGCTGCGTCTTTCCATGCAGCTCTCGATCGTGGCGGGTGAGCTTAAGCGTGCCGCCGATGCTGCAGATGAAAACGGTGATGAATTCCACTGGCACCGCAACGTTTACGCGCCGCTGAAATATTCGGTGGCCGAGATTTTCGACAGCATCGATCTTACCCAGCGTTTGATGGACGAACAGCAGCAGCAGGTCAAAGACGACATCGCGCAGCTGCTGAATAAAGACTGGCGTGCGGCCATCTCCAGCTGCGAACTTTTACTGTCAGAAACCTCCGGTACGCTGCGTGAACTGCAGGATACGCTGGAGGCGGCAGGGGATAAGCTGCAGGCCAACCTGCTGCGCATCCAGGACGCGACGCTGGCGCATGACGATCTGCATTTTATCGACCGTCTGGTGTTCGATCTGCAGAGCAAGCTCGACCGCATCATTAGCTGGGGACAGCAGTCGATCGACCTGTGGATCGGCTACGACCGACACGTGCATAAGTTTATCCGCACCGCGATTGATATGGATAAAAACCGCGTCTTTGCTCAGCGTCTGCGCCAGTCGGTTCAGACCTACTTCGATGCGCCATGGGCGCTGACCTACGCCAATGCCGATCGTCTGCTGGATATGCGCGACGAAGAGATGGCCCTGCGCGATGAAGAGGTGACCGGTGAACTGCCGCCGGATCTGGAGTTTGAAGAATTCAACGAAATTCGTGAACAACTTGCGGCGATGATCGAAGAACAGCTCGCTGTCTACAAAACCAGACAAGCTCCGCTGGATCTTGGACTCGTGGTGCGCGACTATCTGGCGCAATATCCGCGCGCGCGCCACTTCGACGTTGCCCGCATTGTGGTAGACCAGGCGGTGCGCCTGGGTATCGCACAAGCAGATTTCACCGGACTGCCGCCGAAGTGGCAGCCAATTAACGATTACGGAGCCAAGGTACAGGCGCATGTCATTGACAAATATTGAACAAGTGATGCCGGTTAAGCTGGCACAGGCGCTGGCGAATCCGTTATTTCCGGCGCTGGACAGCCAGCTGCGTGCCGGTCGTCACATTGGCTTAGACGAGCTGGATAATCACGCCTTTTTGATGGACTTCCAGGAGTACCTGGAAGAGTTTTACGCCCGCTACAACGTGGAGCTGATTCGCGCGCCGGAAGGTTTTTTCTACCTGCGCCCGCGCTCCACGACGCTGATCCCGCGCTCCGTGCTCTCCGAGCTGGATATGATGGTCGGCAAAATTCTTTGCTATCTCTATCTCAGCCCGGAACGCCTGGCGAATGAAGGCATCTTCACCCAGCAGGAACTCTACGATGAGCTACTGACGCTGGCGGATGAGAGCAAGCTGCTCAAGCTGGTGAACAACCGTTCGACCGGATCGGATCTTGACCGTCAGAAATTACAGGAAAAGGTGCGCTCTTCCCTGAACCGTCTGCGTCGTCTGGGGATGGTCTGGTTTATGGGCCACGACAGCAGCAAATTCCGCATTACGGAATCAGTCTTCCGCTTCGGCGCCGATGTGCGTGCGGGGGATGACGCGCGTGAAGCGCAGCTTCGCATGATCCGTGACGGTGAAGCGATGCCGGTGGAAAACCATTTGCAGCTCAATGACGAGCATGAAGAGAATCTGCCGGATAGCGGGGAGGAAGAGTAATGATTGAACGCGGTAAATTTCGCTCACTAACGCTGATTAACTGGAACGGCTTCTTTGCCCGAACCTTCGATCTGGACGAGCTGGTCACGACGCTCTCCGGCGGTAACGGGGCGGGGAAATCCACCACCATGGCGGCGTTTGTGACGGCGCTGATCCCCGACCTGACGTTGCTTCACTTCCGTAACACCACTGAAGCAGGCGCGACAAGCGGCTCCCGCGATAAAGGTCTGCACGGTAAGCTGAAAGCGGGCGTCTGTTATTCCGTTCTGGACGTTATCAACTCTCGTCACCAGCGCGTGGTGGTGGGGGTTCGTTTGCAGCAGGTTGCCGGTCGCGACCGTAAAGTGGATATCAAACCGTTTGCTATCCAGGGGCTGCCAACCTCCGTGCAGCCGACCGCGCTGCTGACGGAAACCCTGAATGAACGCCAGGCGCGCGTGCTGACGTTACAGGAACTGAAAGACAAGCTCGAAGCCATTGAGGGCGTGCAGTTCAAGCAGTTCAACTCCATCACCGACTACCACTCCCTCATGTTCGATCTGGGCGTAGTGGCGCGTCGTCTGCGTACCGCTTCAGACCGTAGCAAATACTACCGTCTGATCGAAGCGTCCCTGTATGGCGGTATCTCCAGCGCCATTACCCGCTCCCTGCGCGACTACCTGTTGCCGGAAAACAGCGGCGTGCGTAAGGCGTTCCAGGATATGGAAGCGGCGCTGCGTGAAAACCGCATGACGCTGGAAGCGATTCGCGTGACCCAGTCAGACCGTGACCTGTTTAAACACCTGATCAGCGAAGCCACCAACTACGTGGCGGCGGACTACATGCGTCACGCCAATGAGCGCCGCGTCCATCTCGATCAGGCATTAGAATACCGCCGCGAACTGTTTACCTCCCGTAAACAGCTGGTGGCAGAGCAGTATAAGCACGTCGAAATGGCGCGCGAGCTGGGCGAGCACAACGGTGCTGAAGGCGATCTGGAAGCCGACTACCAGGCCGCCAGCGATCACCTGAACCTGGTGCAGACCGCGCTGCGCCAGCAGGAGAAAATCGAGCGCTACGAAGCGGATCTCGATGAGCTGCAAATTCGTCTCGAAGAGCAAAATGAAGTGGTGGCCGAAGCCGCCGAGATGCAGGAAGAGAACGAAGCCCGCGCCGAAGCCGCCGAGCTGGAAGTGGATGAGCTGAAAAGCCAGCTTGCTGATTACCAGCAGGCATTGGACGTGCAGCAGACGCGTGCGATTCAGTACACCCAGGCACTGCAGGCGTTACAGCGCGCGAAAGAGCTGTGCCATCTGTTTGACCTGACGCCGGAAAGCGCCGACGAGTGGCTGGATACCTTCCAGGCCAAAGAGCAGGAAGCCACCGAGAAACTGCTCTCTCTTGAACAGAAAATGAGCGTCGCGCAAACGGCGCACAGCCAGTTTGAACAAGCGTATCAGCTGGTGGTCGCCATTAATGGCCCGCTGGCGCGTAACGAAGCCTGGAACGTTGCCCGTGAACTGCTGCGCGACGGCGTCAACCAGCGCCATCTGGCCGAGCAGGTGCAGCCGCTGCGTATGCGCCTGAACGAACTGGAACAGCGCCTGCGTGAGCAGCAGGAAGCCGAGCGTTTGCTGGCTGAGTTCTGTAAGCGTCAGGGTAAACATTACGATTTCGACGAGCTTGAGGCGCTGCATCAGGAGCTGGAAGCGCGTATCGCTGCGCTTTCCGATACGGTCTCCAGCGCCAGTGAGCAGCGCATGACCCTGCGCCAGGAGCTGGAACAGCTTCAGTCCCGTTCTAAAAGGCTCCTGGAGCGCGCGCCGGTCTGGCTGGCGGCGCAAAGCAGCCTTAACCAGCTCAGCGAACAGTGCGGCGAACAGTTCGAATCCAGCCAGCAGGTGACCGAATACCTGCAACAGCTGCTGGAGCGTGAGCGCGAAGCCATTGTTGAGCGTGATGAAGTCGGCGCACGTAAGCGTGACGTCGATGAAGAAATTGAGCGCTTAAGCCAGCCGGGCGGGTCAGAAGATCCGCGCCTCAATGCCTTAGCCGAGCGTTTTGGTGGCGTACTGCTGTCTGAGATTTACGACGATGTCGGCCTGGACGATGCGCCATACTTCTCCGCATTGTACGGTCCATCCCGTAACGCGATTGTGGTGCCGGATCTGTCGCTGATTTCTGACCAACTCGCCGGGCTGGAAGATTGCCCGGAAGATCTCTATCTGATCGAAGGGGATCCGCAGTCGTTCGATGACAGCGTGTTTAGCGTTGACGAGCTGGAAAAAGCGGTGGTGGTGAAAATCGCTGACCGCCAGTGGCGTTACTCCCGCTTCCCGGAACTGCCGCTGTTTGGCCGTGCCGCGCGTGAAAGCCGTATTGAGAGCCTCCATGCCGAGCGTGAAACGCTGTCGGAACGTTTTGCGACCCTGTCGTTTGATGTACAGAAAACCCAGCGCCTGCATCAGGCATTCAGCCGCTTTATCGGTAGCCATCTGGGCGTGGCGTTTGAAGCCGACCCGGAAGCGGAAATCCGCAAACTCAATACCCGCCGCGGCGAGCTGGAACGCGCCATTGCCAGTCATGAAAGTGACAACCAGCAGAGTCGTGTCCAGTTTGAACAGGCGAAAGAGGGCGTCGCGGCCCTTAACCGCATCCTGCCGCGCCTCAACCTGCTGGCAGATGACACGCTGGCCGATCGCGTGGATGAGATCCAGGAACGTCTGGATGAAGCCCAGGAAGCCGCGCGTTTCGTGCAGCAGCACGGCAATCAGCTGGCGAAGCTGGAGCCCGTGGTGTCTGTCCTGCAGAGCGACCCGGAACAGTTCGAGCAGTTAAAAGAAGATTATGCCTGGTCGCAGCAGGTGCAGCGCGAAGCGCGTCAGCAGGCGTTTGCCCTGACGGAAGTCGTGCAGCGTCGCGCACACTTCGGCTATTCCGATTCGGCTGAAATGCTGAGCGGTAACAGCGACCTGAATGAAAAGCTGCGTCAACGTCTTGAGCAGGCAGAAGCGGAACGTACCCGAGCACGCGAAGCGATGCGCAGCCACTCCGCTCAGCTTAATCAGTACAACCAGGTGCTGGCCTCGCTGAAAAGCTCCTTCGACACCAAGAAAGAGCTGTTAAACGACCTGCAGAAAGAGTTGCAGGACATTGGCGTGCGTGCCGACAGCGGGGCGGAAGAGCGCGCCCGTCTTCGTCGTGATGAACTGCATAGCCAGCTCAGCAACAACCGTGCGCGTCGTAATCAGCTGGAAAAAGCGCTGACCTTCTGCGAAGCCGAAATGGATAACCTGACCCGTCGCCTGCGCAAGCTGGAACGCGACTATCACGAGATGCGCGAGCAGGTGGTGACGGCGAAAGCGGGCTGGTGTGCGGTCATGCGGATGGTGAAAGACAACAACGTGGAACGTCGCCTGCACCGTCGCGAACTGGCGTACCTCTCAGCCGATGAGCTGCGTTCAATGTCGGATAAGGCGTTGGGTGCGCTGCGCCTGGCGGTGGCGGATAATGAGCACCTGCGCGATGTGCTGCGCATGTCAGAAGATCCGAAACGTCCGGAGCGTAAAATTCAGTTCTTCGTGGCGGTTTATCAGCATCTGCGCGAGCGTATTCGTCAGGATATTATCCGTACCGACGATCCGGTCGAAGCCATCGAACAGATGGAAATTGAACTGGGGCGCCTGACGGAAGAGCTGACTTCCCGCGAGCAGAAGCTGGCTATCAGCTCCCGCAGCGTGGCGAATATTATTCGCAAGACCATTCAGCGTGAGCAGAACCGTATCCGCCAGCTGAACCAGGGTCTGCAGAGCGTGTCGTTTGGTCAGGTGAACAGCGTGCGTCTCAACGTCAACGTGCGTGAAGCCCACGCGACGCTGCTGGACGTGCTCTCTGAGCAGCACGAGCAGCACCAGGATCTGTTCAACAGCAACCGTCTGACCTTCTCTGAAGCGCTGGCGAAGCTGTACCAGCGTCTGAACCCGCAGATTGATATGGGTCAGCGCACGCCGCAAACCATCGGTGAAGAACTGCTGGATTACCGTAATTACCTGGAAATGGAAGTTGAGGTTAACCGTGGTTCAGACGGCTGGCTGCGTGCGGAATCCGGGGCGCTCTCTACCGGTGAAGCGATCGGTACCGGGATGTCCATTCTGGTGATGGTTGTACAGAGCTGGGAAGATGAAGCGCGCCGTCTGCGCGGTAAAGACATCTCTCCATGCCGCCTGCTGTTCCTGGATGAAGCGGCGCGTCTTGATGCCCGCTCTATTGCCACGCTGTTTGAGCTTTGCGAGCGTCTTGATATGCAGCTCATCATTGCGGCACCGGAAAACATCAGCCCTGAAAAAGGGACCACCTATAAACTGGTGCGTAAAGTGTTCCAGAACAGCGAACACGTTCATGTTGTCGGTTTGCGTGGTTTTGCGCCGCAGCCTCCGGAGTCATTGCCGGAAACCACGGCAGACGCTTCCTGAGGCGTTTTGTTACAAAGAGCGGCGCAAAAGCGCCGCTTTTTTTATTCACTTAACTTGTGCTTAGGGCTGCGTTATCTTTAAACTTCTTTACATAAGGTAAGGCAACAGGTTTGCCGTCTACCTATAATAAAAGAAAGCCCCACCGTGATGGGCATGTCGTGAAAACAGGGGGCAAGGGATGTTGCTAAAGAAAGAATGTGGTCGTCAGCTGTCTGCGCTGAGTTTATGCCTGGCAGTGATGTTTGCTCCACTGTTAACCGCCCAGGCCGACGAGCCTGAAATTGTGCCGACGGACAGCTCCGCAGCGACAGGCGCGCAGCCGACGTCATTGTCTCAGCCGCTGGAACAGTCTCCGGCGACCGCCGTCATGGCCGGCATTAAGCCGTTGCCGGAAGGCATTGATATCGAATCGCTTAGCCAGCAGCTCCTCTCAGGGTTGCCGTCAGGCTACACGCCCGCCTATATCAATCAGCTCACGCTGCTTTATGCTGCCCGGGACATGAAACCCATGTGGGAAGACCGTGATGCCGTGCGCGCGTTCCAGCAGCAGCTGGCAGAAGTGGCGATTGCGGGTTTTCAGCCGCAGTTTACGAAGTGGGTTGAGCTGTTAACCGATCCAGCCGTCACTGGCCAGGCGCGGGACGTGGTGCTTTCCGATGCCATGATGGGCTATCTGCAGTTTGTGGCGGGTATTCCGGTCAACGGCAACCGCTGGTTATATAGCGATAAGCCCTACAAGCTGGCGACGCCAGCGCTGTCGGTGATCAACCAGTGGCAGCTGGCGCTGGATAATGGCGATCTGCCGCGCTTTATTGCCAGTCTCGCCCCGGCGCACCCGCAGTATGCCACCCTGCATGAGTCGCTCCTCGCGCTGGTGGGCGACTCGCGTCCCTGGCCGCAAATGCGGGGTACCGCGACGCTGCGTCCAGGCCAGTGGAGCAGCGATGTTCCTGCTCTGCGCGAAATCCTGAAACGCTCCGGTATTCTTGAGGGCGGGCCGAAGATTGCCCTGCCGGGCGACGATCCGCAAAGCGCGGTCGTGAGCCCGTCAGCGCCGGTGAAAGAGAAGAAGGCCGCTCTCCTGAGCGATAAACCTGCGGCATACGATCGCGAACTGGTTGCTGCGGTTAAGCAATTCCAGGCTGCGCAGGGGCTGGGTGCCGACGGGGTAATAGGCCCGTCAACGCGCGACTGGCTTAACGTCTCTCCTGCGCAGCGGGCAGGGGTCCTGGCACTGAATATTCAGCGTTTGCGTCTGCTGCCGGGCACCTTGTCCACAGGCATTATGGTGAATATTCCGGCCTATTCCCTGGTCTATTATCAGGATGGCAGCGAAAAACTGGCCTCGCGCGTCATTGTCGGGCGTCCGGATCGTAAAACACCGATGATGAGCAGCGCGTTAAATAACGTGGTGGTTAACCCACCGTGGAACGTGCCGCCGACGCTGGCACGTAAAGACATTCTGCCAAAGGTCTGGAACGATCCGGGTTATCTGGAACGTCATGGCTATACGGTGATGCGCGGCTGGAACAGTAAAGAGGCGATTGATCCTTATATGGTCGACTGGTCGACGATTACGGCTTCCAACCTGCCGTTCCGCTTCCAGCAGGCTCCCGGGGCGCATAACTCCCTGGGGCGTTACAAATTCAATATGCCGAGTTCAGATGCTATCTATCTGCACGATACGCCGAACCACAACTTGTTCCAGAAAGATACCCGCGCCCTCAGTTCAGGCTGCGTGCGCGTAAACAAAGCCTCGGAGCTGGCCAATATGCTGTTGCAGGATGCGGGCTGGAACGATACGCGTATTTCTGACGCCCTGAAACAGGGGGATACGCGCTACGTGAATATTCGACACAACATTCCGGTCAATCTTTACTATCTGACGGCGTTTGTGGGTGAAGACGGGCGCACTCAGTATCGTACAGATATTTACAATTATGATCTCACTGCGCGATCCGGCGCACAAATTTTGCCAAAAGCGGAACAATTAATCAGGTAAATGAAGTAGTTCGGGAAAAATGATTGTCGTAAGTTATGGTGAATAGGGGGCGATATCGCTGTAAGCCGCGTATTCACTGGTGTTGGGCGCCTTGACGTACCCCGTTTTGCCAGTTAAGGTGCCCTTCGTGCGCTAAGCATACTTACGATTTCATTGACCTGTAGACCTGATTATCATGGACAAATTTGACGCTAATCGCCGCAAACTGCTGGCGTTAGGTGGTGTTGCGCTTGGCGCAGCGGCCATCTTGCCGACGCCAGCATTTGCCACCCTCTCGACACCTCGTCCGCGAGTTTTAACGCTCAACAATCTTCATACCGGTGAGTCGCTAAAAGCGGAGTTTTTCGATGGCAGAGGCTATATTCAGGATGAATTAGCAAGACTCAACCATTTTTTCCGTGATTTCCGCGCGAATAAAGTAAAAGCCATCGACCCAGGATTGTTTGATCAGTTGTTCCGCCTTCAGGGCCTGCTGGGCACCAGGAAGCCCGTGCAGCTCATTTCTGGTTATCGCTCACTGGATACCAATAATGAACTACGCGCCCATAGCCGTGGGGTAGCAAAAAAAAGCTATCACACGAAGGGACAGGCAATGGATTTCCATATTGAAGGCGTTTCGTTAGCCAATATTCGCAAAGCTGCGTTATCTATGCGCGCAGGTGGTGTAGGATATTACCCCAGCAGCAACTTTGTGCATATTGATACCGGTCCGGTCCGGCACTGGTAATAACGAAACACAGGAGCAGTATGAACTATCGTATTATTCCGGTTACCGCGTTCTCCCAGAACTGTTCATTGATCTGGTGCGAGCAAACCAAACTGGCCGCGCTTGTTGATCCCGGCGGTGACGCCGAGAAAATCAAGCAGGACGTCGCCGACAGCGGTGTGACGCTGATGCAGATTTTACTGACGCATGGTCATCTCGATCATGTTGGCGCAGCGGCAGAGCTGGCACAGCATTTTGGTGTGCCGATCATCGGTCCGGAAAAAGAAGATGAGTTCTGGCTGCAGGGGTTACCTGCCCAAAGCCGCATGTTTGGCCTTGATGAGTGTCAGCCTCTGACGCCCGATCGCTGGCTGAACGAAGGAGAGCGCGTTAACGTAGGGAATGTGACTTTACAGGTGTTGCATTGTCCTGGGCATACGCCAGGCCATATCGTCTTCTTTGATGACCAGTCTCGTCTGCTGATTTCGGGAGACGTGATTTTCAAAGGCGGCGTAGGACGCAGCGATTTTCCGCGCGGCGATCACGGGCAGCTGATTCAGTCGATCAAACAGAAGTTATTGCCGCTGGGCGATGACGTGACGTTTATCCCTGGACACGGTCCGATGTCGACGCTGGGCTATGAACGGCTCCATAATCCGTTCCTTCAGGATGAAATGCCTGTCTGGTAAACCTGGTTAAATAAAAAAGCCTGCTGAACGCAGGCTTTTTTGTGGGCGTAAATTACAGTACGGCGACAATCGCTTCGCACAGAGGCGCCATGTTGTCAGGCGTCATCCCTGCCACGTTCACGCGACCGGAAGCCACGGCGTATACGCCAAACTCTTCACGCAGACGCAGAACCTGCTCTTTGGTCAGGCCGCTGAAAGAGAACATGCCGTTCTGTTTGATGATGAAGCTGAAGTCACGGTCTGCGCCTTTCTCGGCCAGAGTATTAACAAACAGCAGACGCATACGCTGGATACGCTGGCGCATATCGTTCAGCTCTTGTTCCCAGATCGCGCGCAGCGCATCGTTGCTGAGAATTGTTGCAACAACGGACGCACCGTGTGCCGGTGGGTTAGAGTAGTTCGCGCGGATAACCGATTTCATCTGGCTGAAGGCACGATCGACGGTTTCGTCGTTAGCCGCAACCAGCGTACAGGCACCTACGCGCTCATTGTACAGACCGAAGTTCTTGGAGTAGGAGCTGGCAACGATCAATTCCTGGTGCACGGCTGCAAAAGCGCGCAGGCCTTCTGCATCTTCTTCCAGTCCACGGGCGAAGCCCTGATAGGCGAAGTCAAACAGCGGCAGCCAGCCTTTCTCTACGGAGAGTTTAGCCAGCTGTTCCCACTGCTCAAGCGTCGGGTCGATACCGGTTGGGTTATGGCAGCAGCCGTGGAACAGCACCACATCACCCGCCTGCGCTTCGTTCAGGCTTGCCAGCAGGCCATCAAAGTCGAGAGCATGGTTTGCCGCATCGTAGTATGCATATTCGCGCACTTCCAGACCTGCAGAGTTAAAGACGCTCTTGTGGTTCGGCCAGCTTGGGTTGCTCACCCAGACACGCTTAACAGAGGTGTTTTTCGCAAGGAAATCCGCCGCCACACGCAGTGCGCCGGTACCGCCTGGGGTCTGTGCTGTACGCGCACGTTTGTCACTTACAATTGCGCTACCTTTACCGAACAGCAGCTCCTGCGTGCAGCGACCAAATTCAGGAATACCATCAATACCGAGGTAGTTTTTGGTGGTTTCATTTTCCAGCAGATACTGCTCAGCTTTCTTTACGCTGGTCAGTACCGGGGTTTTGCCGGTTTCATCTTTATATACACCAATACCCAGGTTGATTTTGCCAGGGCGGTCGTCGGCACGAAACAGATCGGCCAGGCCCAGAATTGGGTCGGCAGGAGCGGCGGTAATGTTCTCAAACATGACGAAGTTCCATTGTGATTACAGAAGTGAAATCCGCTATCAGGTTAACGGTAGATTTACAAAATGCCAACCGTTTGCGACGAAAAGCGTGCGGCTTTTCAAAAGTCGCCATTATTTTCTGTCAGGCATAAAAAAACAGGGCCGAAGCCCTGTTCATTAAGCATATAACAAAGTGGTGTTCTGATTAGAACTGGTAGGTTACACCCACAGCAGCCATATCGTCGTTGCCGTTCAGACCGCCAACCGCTTTCGCGTAGTCGGTGTCTTTGTCCAGCAGGTTGATGTAGTAGTCAGCCCACACGTTGAAGTTTTTGTTGAAGTAGTAAGTGGTACCCACCTGGATGAATTTAGCCAGGTCTGCATCGCCACCGCTGAAGCCGCCGACGGCAGCCAGGTCTTTACCTTTGGTCTGCACATAGGAGATGGCTGGACGCAGGCCGAAGTCGAACTGGTACTGAGCAACCACTTCGAAG
>NZ_JTLF01000119.1:0-16673 GCF_000798855.1 Enterobacter sp. ZOR0014
GAACAAGATCTGGTCTGGTTGTGCCTGGACCGCGGGCGTTCGTTTCACGCGGCTGGCGCAGAAAATGGCAATCAGTGAGATAGCAACCGTAACGGCCAGATACCAGGCAACGGGCACCCAATCGCCGTCGTATTTTGCCAGCAGTCCAGTGGCAATCAGCGGGGCGGTACCGCCTGCCAGCGCGGCACCTAACTGATAACCGAGCGTAATACCGGTGTAGCGTACGTTTGCGCTGAAGATCTCAGAGCAGAGTGTGCCGAGTACCGCCGTTACCGGAGCCCACAACACGCCAAAGGCGATGACCGTTGCGAGCACAATGCCCCACGTCGTGCCCGTATTGAGCAGCATAAACCATGGCACGATAAACAAACCGAGTATGAAGACGCTTGTGGCATACATGCGCTGCCGGCCAATTTTATCCGAGAGCAACCCCATTAATGGGATCATGATCGTGGCGACCAGGGCTCCCAGCGTCACGGCTTCCAGCGCCTGTGATTTCTGATAGGTGAGCGTGGTGGTGGCATAGCTCACCACGAAGGTTGAGAAAATATAGAATGGGGCGGTTTCCACGACCTTCAGCCCGGCGGCAATCAGCACTTCGCGCCAGTGATGCTTCAGCGTATCGCGGAGTGGGGCTTTCGCTACCTGACCAGACGCTTTCACCTTTTGAAAATCAGGCGTTTCATCAATATCTTTTCGGATCCACAGGCCGAGCAATACCAGTACCGAGCTCAGCAGGAACGGGATCCGCCAGCCCCAGGAGAGAAAATCCTCTTCACTGAACAGGGTCATCAGCGAAACAATAAAGGTCGCCATCAGCATGCCGATGGTCACGCCCGCCTGCGGAATGCTGCCGAAGAACCCTTTGCGTTTTTCTGGCGCGTATTCATAGGCCAGCAACAGCGCGCCGCCCCGTTCACCGCCGATGCCCATCCCCTGAATGATACGCATCAGGATCAGCAGCGCGGGAGCCCACATGCCAATCATCTCATACGTCGGCAGCAGGCCAATCATGACGGTTGCACCGCCCATCAACGAGAGGGTCAGGACAAGGGTCTTTTTACGTCCGATGCGGTCACCGATATGTGCAAAAAGTACCCCGCCAATGGGGCGAATAAAAAAGGTTAAGGAGAAGGAGAGATAAGAGAGAATGAGTCCGATCACCGGATCGACCATCGGGAAGAAGATCTTATTAAAGACCAGCGCGGCCGCCGTACCGTAGAGAAAATAGTCAAACCATTCAATGGCGCTCCCGGTAAGGCTGGCGATTAACACCTTCTTATTTTTTCGTAATACCGTCGTCGTACTTTCATGTTCTGTCATGACCTGAAACCTCGCCACGTTAATGATGTAAGAGGTGTCACCTGGCGCGCTTCAGGTGCAACCTGTGATGATGAAAAAGGTTATCAAATTGTTAAGCAACTTAGGGTTGGATGTTGTATTTAGCAAGCGCAGGGGGGATAAAACTGGTCAGATCACGGTGAAATAAGCAGCGTTGGGTGCTTTTTCATGACGCCTGTACCATACAATGTTTTGTTGGGCTGAAAATCAAAAGCATAATAGGCAGGTGCAACCCGATGATTTTTGGATGTTTCTGGTTATTTCAGAAAAATGATAAATTCGGTGATTCAACAACGCGAGGAGTTCACCATGGTTCAGCCCCATTTCCCCGTCCTGCCGGACGCTACGCTTACGGCCATCAATACTGTCGGTGAATGGCTGGCGCAGGACGATCTCCGCGGCACGTCTCAAACCCCGGATGTTGATGGGGTGATTCTTGCAGGAAACGCGGTGATCCCGACCATTGAAGCCGCCTGCCGAATTGCCGCAGAAAAGCAGGTTCCGCTGCTGATTAGCGGCGGTATCGGCCACTCGACAACGTTTTTGTATGATGCGATCCGTCACCACCCCCGTTATCACCCACTGCCGGTGTCCGGGCGGGCGGAAGCAAGCATTCTTGCCGACATTGCGCGGGAGTTCTGGCAGATCCCCGAGTCGCGCCTGTGGGTTGAAGATCGCTCCACTAACTGCGGAGAAAACGCCCGATTTAGCTGGAACATGCTGAAACAGCACCAGCGAACAAGCGGACGAATGCTGGTGGTTCAGGATCCGACGATGCAGCGCCGTACGATGGCGACATTCGCCCGCGCTTGCCGCGATGAGCCCGTTTCTCCGCAGTGGATTAGCCACCCGGGAATCACGCCAATACTGCAAAACGGCAAAAACGGCGTGGTATTTAGCGAGGGTAACGCAGGGCTGTGGGACGTTGAGCGTTACCTTTCGCTGGTGATGGGGGAACTGCCGCGTCTGTATGACGATGAGAACGGCTATGGCCCGGCTGGGCGGGATTTTATCGCGCACGTCGAATTCCCTGAGGCTGTCACCGAAGCCTGGAAACAGCTTCAGCAGGATCCGGTCCTGAAGGTGGCGCGTAAAATCATCTGAGCACGGGGCAATCCCCTCGCCCCTTTGGGGAGAGGGTCAGGGTGAGGGGGAATTTCACAGCGCGGCGAACTTATCCAGCGTACGCACTAGCTGCGTCACGAAACCATACTCGTTGTCATACCACGCGACGGCCTTCACCAGTTGCAGGTCTCCCGCTTCCGACACCTCCGTCTGTGTGGCGTCGAATACCGAACCGTAGTGCGAACCAATCACGTCTGACGACACAATTTCATCATCGGTATACCCGAACGATTTATTCCCCTGTGTCGCCTTTTTCAGCGCAGCGTTGATCTCCTCAACGGTAACTTTCTTGCCAAGAATGGCGACCAGCTCGGTGACGGAGCCGGTTTTTACCGGCACGCGCTGCGCGTGGCCTTTCAGCTTGCCGCTGAGCGCAGGGATCACCAGGCCGATGGCTTTTGCCGCACCGGTCGTGTGCGGAATAATGTTCTCAGCTGCTGCCCGCGAGGCGCGTAGATCTTTCCCGCGCGGTCCATCCACCAGCGCCTGGGTGCCGGTGTAGGCATGGATGGTGGTCATGGTGCCCACTTTTATTTCAAACGCATCGTGCAGGGCTTTTGCCAGCGGGGCCAGGCAGTTGGTGGTGCAGGACGCGACGGAAATAATGGTGTCACTGGCGTTAATCGTGTCGTCATTCACGCTATAGACGATGGTTTTCATGTCACCTGCAGGTGCCGAAATCAGCACTTTTTTCGCACCTGCGTCCAGATGTGCCCGGGATTTCTCTTCAGAGGTGTAGAAGCCGGTGCACTCCACGACAATATCCACCCCCGCCGTTTTCCATGGAATATGCTTTGCCTCTTTCTCCGCGTATACCGCAATGGTCTTACCGTCGACGATCAGCGCATCTTCAGTGAAATCTACGCTCCACGGGAAGCCACCGTAGTTGGAATCATGTCTGAGCAGGTAAGCCAGCACTTTCGGGGAGGTGAGGTCGTTGATGGCGACGACAGTATTACTGTCCTGAGTTTCAAGAAGGCGGCGCAGAACAAGGCGTCCAATGCGTCCGAATCCGTTAATGCCAATTTTACTCATTGTGTTCTCCTGTGAACATGTCGATACGACAGTTTGAACTCATCCAGGCTTAGACCATCACGGACAGGGCGGCAATTGAAGATACTTCATCCGCAGGGAAGTGACTGAAAAGTCATACAGAAAAGTTAATGAATTTTTAAGGAAAGGAGATTATGTTGGCGCGGTGACTGTTTTTTTTCAGGAAATCCCATGCGTACTAAATATTCAAGCCTGCAGATTGCGATTCACTGGCTGGTGTTTTTGTTAGTTGTCGTCGCCTACT
Organism: Enterobacter sp. ZOR0014; assembly: GCF_000798855.1. Taxonomy (NCBI): domain Bacteria; kingdom Pseudomonadati; phylum Pseudomonadota; class Gammaproteobacteria; order Enterobacterales; family Enterobacteriaceae; genus Enterobacter; species Enterobacter sp. ZOR0014. The sequence goes on from NZ_JTLF01000119.1 coordinate 3,764, forward strand.
GCGCGATGGAGTTTAGAGGCTTTTTCCCGCGTACCGATCGCCCGGTGATAAACATGATCCACGTCTCCTGCGGGATCTCGGTGCTGGTGCTGATGGTGGCGAGATTGCTCATCCGCCTTAAATATCCCGCACCGCCTATTCAGCCGAAACCCAAAGCGATGATCACCGGTATGTCGCACCTTGGGCATCTCATCGTTTATCTGCTGTTTATTGCGCTGCCGCTGATTGGCATTGTGATGATGTATAACCGCGGAAACGACTGGTTTGCCTTTGGCCTGCTGATGCCGCATGCGGCGGAAGGGAATTTTGATCTGGTGGATATGCTGAAGGAGTGGCACGAGACGCTCGCCAATCTCGGCTATTTCTTGATTGGTCTGCACGCGGCGGCGGCGCTAATGCATCACTATTTCTGGAAAGACAATACGCTGCTGCGCATGATGCCGAAAAAGCGTCAGTAGTCTTTTCGCCCGGCGGCGCTGCGCTTGCACGGGCCTACAAACGGCTCAAACTCGTAGGCCGGGTAAGCGCAGCGCCACCCGGCTTGTTTTTTAACGCAGCAGAGCACGCTCTTCAGCCGTTAACGCCAGCGTCTGCGTTGTCCCGGTCTCTGATGATTTCACCGCTGCTTCCAGCACAGCCATGACCGCTAACGCCTCGACAGGGTGAACGGGATGGGGGATTTCCCCGCGCAGCGCATCACGCACGTGGATGTAATACTGGCGCTGGTCGCCTTTCGGTGTGGCAACGGTCTGCGTTGCACCGTCTGCCCCGAAGAACACCATGCTGTCGCTGTCTTCTCCCCAGGTTTCGCTGCCGGGGATCACTCCTGCAAGCAGTTGTGCTTCCTGCTGATCGATTCTGGCCTTTACCACGCTGCCTTTATCCCCGTGAACGGTAAAGCGCGCCGTCCCGCCAGCGACCAGCATGCTGGCGTGCAGAATAACCTTGTGCGCCGGGTAATTTAAAACCACGTGCGCCCAGTCGTCGATCTCCGCACCCTCGCGCAGCGTCGCGATATTCCCCTGAACCGACTCAGGCAGGCCAAACAGCTGTAGCGTCTGGTCGATCAGGTGCGGCCCCAGGTCAAACCACAGACCGCTCCCGGGAACGTTCTGCTCGCGCCAGCGCACGCGGACTTCCGGACGGAAGCGATCAATATGCGACTCCAGGTGCTTGACCTTGCCGAGCGTGCCTTGCGCAATAATCTGTTTAATGCCGAGGAAATCGCTGTCCCAGCGGCGGTTATGAAAAACAGAGAGCAGGAGCTGTTTTTCATCCGCCAGCGCGATCAGGTCGCGGGCTTCCTTCATATCGAGGGTAAAAGGCTTATCCACGACGACATGTTTCCCGGCGTTCAGGGCCAGCGTAGCCAGCGGGGTGTGAGTGGCGTTAGGCGAGGCAATCACCACCACGTCGATATCAGGATGCTGAATAGCCTCTTCCGGTGTCGCGACCACAAGCACATCCGGAAGATCGCGTTTTACCTTCTCTTCATCACGGGAAGAGACCACCGCCAGCCTAAGCCCGTCCACGGACTGGATCAGCGGAGCATGGAAGGTTTTACCCACAAATCCATACCCGATCAGCGCAATGTTGATTGTTTGAACTTTACTCATGACCTTCTCCACGTTATTGCGCGCATACGGTGACCTGTAATGCGCCAGGGTCCCCAAGCTCAGGCCAGGGACGATCTAAAAAGAGTTGATGAATGTCGGATAACCCTGAAACCAGATACGGTTCACAGCGGTTAACTTTCAGATGGTCGGCCACGATCCAGTGTTCATGGCTTGCGGCGAGCATCGCACGTTTCACCTCAGCATCGGCCTCTTTACCGGCACTCAGACCGAGTTCGGCATGAATGGCGCACGCCCCAAGAATGGCGATATCTGCCCGATAGCGGGAGAGCAACGACAACGTGGCGCTTCCGGCAAACAGGCGCTGTTTCGGGTCCCATTTCCCGCCGAGCAGGATCAGATCAATGTCTTCCCGGTCGCTAAAATGCTGGGCGATGTCCAGCGAAGTGGTGATCACGGTGTGAGGCCCCTGAAGAAAGGTCGCGACGGCCATCACCGTGCTGCCGGCATCCAGAAAAAGGGTGGAACCGGCTGGAACCGCCTGCGCGACCTGTTTCCCCAGGCGTTGCTTGGTTTCAGGCAGCAGCGTGTTGCGGCCCTGACGATTCATGGCGGAAAGATTAAGGGCGATAGCGCCACCGTGGTTCTTCTGGGCCAGCCCCTGATTTTCCAGGTCGGTGAGATCCCGACGGATGGTATCTGCTGAAACCTGCAGCTTTTCTGCCAGCTCAGTAATGCTGGCCTGACCTTGATCGCTCAAAATATCAAGGACATAACGTTGACGTGCGGTCTTGTGCATGGCTGCACTCCTGCAAAATGTCGCAATAATTCGCATAATACAGCATTTTTGCGCAGAGGGAAGCAGGGGAATGGGTAAGCGGTCGGGAGGTGCAGTCATTCCGGTAGGTGATTATTACATTTGTATTAAGCAGATATCATTAAGCCGTTTTGAATGTTAACCACAGTGTTATTGTTTTGTTTTATTTAATGATTTGGGTTATGTAACCATTATACTACCATTGAATGGAATAAAATTCTGTATATAAGATTTATAGTGGCGCTTAATCTCTTACTTTAGTTTTTTAATGGATTTTTATTTTGGTGCGAGGTCGGTAATAACTTAAATTGACACTTCTTTGAAAATCTTTGTGTCTGACGCTCCTGGAAATTAACGCAAAAATGTACAGAGAGTAGATTAGGAATTTTCCTTAAATAACAGAGGGTTTATATGTTTCATTTGAAATGCCCTTTTTATGGTTTTGTCCAGAAACCCCATCTTTTTTCTTATTTGTAACACCACATTAACATTGTGGGTGTAGTGGCTTATACCACATTTTGTTATGCTGCAAATCAGTTTAAGAAATAAGTAAATTCTTAATTGAAATAAGACGACGGACTTTCTCACTTCCAATGGAAATGGGTGTGGGGGAGTTTTACCTGAAATTCAGTGAGGACGCTAAAGAAGATATTTGTCTAATTATCTATACCTCTTTTTGGGTAATTGCCTGAGTTTGGCTCAGAGTCAGGGAGATAAAAATGACGATATTGCGAAAGCCTATGTTACGCCGATTTACAACAGCACTGGCATTAATTTCATTCGCCATAAATACGGCTTATGCCAATAGTCACCAGGCAGGGATTGCCGCAGTGGCAAAGACGACCTTAAAAGAAAGTATTCTTTTTGCTATCGATCGCGATCCCTCAATTAGTCAGCAGGCCGCACAATTAGGTATTGGTCAGGCGCAAATAGATGAAGCGCGTAGCGGCTGGATGCCACAAATCGCGTTGAACGGGAGCACGGGTCATAGCCAGACCACCGATTCCAGCGGATCGCTGAAGAATTCTGCGGCCTGGGGGATTAGTCTGACCCAGCTGCTGTACGATTTCGGGAAAACCAATAACAGCATCAGCCAGTCTTCCGCCCAGCGCGATAGTTACCGCTACCAGCTGATGAGTACGCTCTCTGATGTGGCGGAGAAAACGGCACTCAGCTACGTGGAAGTTAAACGCTATTCCGATCTGCTCCAGGCGGCAAAGGACAACGTTCAGGCGCTTAAAAATGTTGAGCAACTGGCAAAACTGCGTGCGGATGCAGGGGTGAGCTCCACTTCCGATGAACTGCAGACCCGCACGCGTATTGCTGGCATGCAGGCAACGGTCGCGCAGTATAACGCCGCCTTAAACAGCGCCCGCGCAAGGCTTGCGGTCTTAACCGGGATGCAGGCTGACGCTTATTCGCCCGTGCCTGCGAACCTCGCCGTTGAGCCTGATTCGCTTAACCGCATTGATTATTCCTTGATACCCACGGTGTTAGCGGCGCAGAACCGGGAGCGTTCGGCCCAGTACGGCGTGGAAACGGCGAAGTCCCAGCACTGGCCGACCTTAAGCCTGAAGGGGGGGCGTACCCGTTATGAGTCGGACAACCGTTCTTACTGGGACGACCAGATCCAGCTCAATATTGATGCACCGCTTTATCAGGGCGGCGCGGTCTCCGCACGTGTGCGTCAGGCAGAAGGCGCACGGGCTATGGCCTCTTCTATGGTTGATCAGGCGCGCTTCGATGTTCTGCAAAAAGCCTCCGTTGCGCAGGCTGACTGGACCGGTGCACGGGGAAGAATGGAAGCCGGTAAGCTGCAGCTGGAAAATGCACTGCGTGCCCGTGATGTTTATAAAAATGAATACACCCTGAGCAAGCGGAGCATTAATGATTTGCTCAGCGTTGAGCAGGATGTCTGGCAGGCCACGTCGGCAAAAATAATCGCTGAGTATGATGGGTGGAGTTCGGCAATTAATTATGCTTCCGCGGTTGATAATTTAATGTCGCTTATTGGAATAGAGAAAAACGCTGCCGCAAAATTACCCGATTTGAGTTAAAAAAAGACGCGCATAGCTGCGCAAAATAAGACTGAAAATAATGGGTGTTTTTTCCCAGGGATAGCTACATCCATCTGGTGGACATATCCACAGGAATCCGCACACCTGCAAGGAGAAGAATATGAGTAACGTAAAGGTTGTTGATGTCATCATTCGCAAAACGGCAGAAAAAACGAAATTAACCGGAGACGGAAATCTCTCGGTATCCATTTCATCGCCGAGTGTGATTGAAATCCAGGGCTCAGCTCAGGATGTGGTGCGTTATGTCCGCCAGGGTAAAGACCTTCTCATTTATATGAAAGATGGCAGCGTTATTCGCTGTAATAACTATTTTGTCGAAGATCCTGAAACCCATCATCAGTCAGAGCTGGTATTCAACGATCATCAGGAACTGACGCATATTTCTTTTGCCGATGCCGGGGAAGCGTCTGGCGCTGCTGTCACTGAGTTAACCGCCCAGGCCACACCCATTAGCAGCATTGAACCTTTCCTTGAGCAGGAAAGTGTCCTGAGCGATGCGCCGTGGGGCTGGATTGCGGGTGCTGCCCTGGGCGGTGGCGCCATCGGGGCGCTGCTGGCCAACGGCGGTGACGGCGAAACGAAAACGAAAGTCATTGATAACACCAAAGAAGTGGAAAGTGCCACGCCGACCTTTTTGCTGTCGGACAAGGTGGGTGACAAGCAGGGTGTGCTGAGCGCGAACGCGATCACGGACGATAACACCCCGACCTTTAGCGGTAGCGGCCAACCGGGCGCGACCATTCAGATCAAAGACAGCAGCGGAAGCACCATTGCCAGTGCGATGGTGGGTAAAGACGGCACCTGGACGGTAAAACTCCCGACCCAGTCTGACGGAGAGCATACGTGGTCGGTCGTGCAGATCGACGGCAGCAAAACCACCTCTGCAGGCAGCATCACGGTAACCGTCTCCACGGCCGAGGCCTCCATTACGCTGGCGACAACGGCGGGTGACAACGTGATAAACGCCAGCGAGCAGTCTGCCGGTTTTACGCTGTCCGGCAGCAGCCAGCATCTGGCGAAGGGAACCGACGTTTCCGTGACGCTGAACGGTAAAACCTACACGGCGGAAGTGGGGGCCAACGGCGCGTGGAGCGTAAAAGTGCCAGCGGCAGACGCGCAGGCGCTGGGCGATGGCACCTGGACGGTCAACGTCAGCGGCAAAGACGCGGCGGGGAATACCGTGAGCGGAAGCCAGACGATTGGCGTGGATACCGTTGCGCCAACGCTCTCTGTCGATACGCTCGCGCAGGACAATATCATCAATGCCGCCGAGCACAACCAGCCGCTGACGCTGACCGGTAAAACCAACGCGGAAGCCGGACAAATTGTGACGGTAACGCTGAACGGCAAAAACTATAACGCCACGGTGGGCAGCGATGGCACCTGGTCCGTCACGCTTGCCGCCAGCGAGGTGCAGGCTCTCAGTGAGGGCAACCACACCCTGACGGTGAACGTCAGTGACAAAGCGGGTAACGGTACATCAGCGACGGCAGATTTCTCGGTTCATACTGCGGCGCCGGTCATTACCGTTCACACCGTGGCGGGCGATGATTTTCTCAATACCAGCGAGCAGGGCCAGGCACAGATTATCTCCGGCCAGGCGAGCGGTGCCGCCGCAGGCGATGTGGTGACCGTGACCGTGGGCGGTAAGACCTTCACCGGCGTGGTGCTGGCAGACGGCAGCTGGAGCGTAGGCGTCCCGGCGTCCGTTGTGGGTGCGCTGGGAGAAGGCCACCACACCCTTTCGGTGTCCGTGACCAATGCGGCAGGCAACACCAGCAGCGCCACGCACGGCATCACGCTGAGCGGCAACCCGCCGGAATTCACGATTGACGCCATCAGCCAGGATAACGTGCTGAATGCCCAGGAGGCGATGCAGCCGCTGAGCCTGTCCGGCACCAGCAATCTGCCTGACGGCAGCGCCATCACCGTCACGCTGAATAACGTGAATTATCCGGCCACCGTCGAAAACGGTATCTGGTCCATCCAGGTGCCGGTTTCCGACGTGTTGAATCTGGCTAACACGCTTTACACCGTTACCGTTAGCGGCACCGACAGCGTGGGCAACAGCGGTTCTGCCGAAGCGAATCTGCTGGTGGATACCGTGCTGCCGCAGGTCATTATCAACACCTTTGCAGGCGACAACCTGGTCAATAACGCCGAAGCGGGCGTGGATCAAACCCTCAGCGGTCGCGTTACCGGCGCGGCGGCGGGCGATACGGTGTCTGTTACCGTGGGCGGTAAGAGCTACAGCGCCACGGTAGGCAGCGATCTCACCTGGAGCGTCACCATTCCGTCGGCGGATCTTCAGGCGTTCGGCGATGGTGATTTAACCTTCACCGCATCGGTAACCAACGGGCACGGTAATACCGGCACCGGCGAGCGTGATATCAACATCAACGCTCAGCTGCCGGGTCTGCGCGTGAACACCATTTCCGGCGATGACGTGATCAACGCCATCGAACAGCAGCACGATCTGACCGTCACCGGTGCCAGCACCCATCTGGCTGCGGGCACACAGATTGTCGTTACCATCAATAACGTCGAGTACGTCACCGCGGTTAACGCCAGCGGCAACTGGCAGATTGGCGTTCCGGCGGCGGATCTTCAGGCCTGGACGGCGGGCGAGGTGACGGTCAACGTCAGCGCGAAAGATGCCTGGAACAACACCGTTTCGGCAGAACACCCGATTGAACTCGACCTCAACGCCGTGGCGGTCACCATTGATACCGTCTCCAGCGATGACATGCTCAACGCGACAGAAAAAGGCAGCGATTTAACCCTGTCCGGCCAGACGCAGGGCGTGGAAGCGGGGCAGACCGTGGTGGTGAAATTCGCCGACCAGACCTTCACCGCCCAGGTGCAGCAGGATGGCTCCTGGAGCCTGACCGTACCGGCCAGCGCGATGGACACGCTGATCGACGGTCGCGCACAGGTGAGCGTCAGCGTCACCAACATCAACGGTAACACTGCCGACGCGTCGCGCGTGGTCACGGTGGATACCCTGCCGCCAGCGATTACCCTTGATAACCTGACCGCGGATAACATCATTAATGCGGCCGAAGCGCAGCAGGATTTAGTCTTAAGCGGCAGCAGCACGGCAGAATCGGGCCAGACGGTCACCGTAACGCTGAACGGCAAAACGTACCAGACCACGGTCCAGACGGACGGTACCTGGCAGTTGAGCGTTCCGGCGGCTGACGTTGGCGCTCTGGCCGACGGTATCGTGACCGTGACGGCCAGCGTGAGCGACGTGGCGGGTAACACCAGCAGCGCCGATCGCGTCGGTCTGGTAGACGCAACCGTGCCGCAGGTGACCATCAACGACTTTGTCACCGCCACCAACACCATTAACCAGCTTGCCCATTCTCAGGCGCAGATCCTGAGCGGCTCCGTGACCGGCGCGGCAGCGGGCGACCGGGTGACCATCACCATCAACAATGTGGATTACACCACCGTGGTGGATGCGGCGGGCAACTGGAGCCTCGGTCTGCCAGCGTCCGTGGTGCAGGGGCTGGCCGACGGTACCTGGACCATCGACGTCTCCGTGACCGACAGGTCCGGTAATACCGGAAGCAGTTCGCTGGATGTGGTGGTGAATACCGTGACGCCGGTCATCGGTATTAATACCCTGGCAGCAGATGACGTGATCAATGCGACCGAGAAAGGTCAGGATCTGCAACTCTCTGGTACCAGCAACCAGCCGGAAGGAACCCGTATCACCGTCACCCTGAACGGCATCGACTACACGGCTATTGCCGATGCCAGCGGTAACTGGAGCGTCACCGTACCGGCGACGGCGGTAGGTGCGCTGGGCGAAGCGCATTACACCGTGACGGCGAACGTGACCGACAGCGTGGGCAACAGCGCCTCTGCAAGTCACGATGTGCTGGTGGACAGTTCGCTGCCGGTTGTGACGATCAATACCCTGGCGGGCGATAATATCGTTAACGCAGCGGAGGTTGCGGCAGGGCAAACCCTGACCGGTAAAGTGGCTCACGCGGCGCCAGGTGACACTGTCACGATTATCCTTGGCGGCGAGACATACACGGCCACCGTGCAGGACGATCTCACCTGGAGCCTGCCGTTAAGCGAGGGCCAGTTAACCGCGCTCGGCAATGGCGATTTGACGCTGTCAGCCAGCGTCACCAACGCCCACGGTAATACCGGCTCATCCTCTCTGGACTTCACCATCGACGCCCAGCTTCCTGGGCTGCGTATTGACACCGTGGCGGGCGATGACGTGATTAACATCATCGAACACGGTCAAAACCTGATTGTGTCCGGCTCCAGCACCGATCTGGTCGCGGGCAGCACCGTCACGGTAACCATTAACGGCAGCAACTATTTCGCCACCGTGCTGGCGGACGGCACCTGGAAGGCGGCGATCCCGGCCGCGGATGTGTCGCAGTGGGCGGACGGTTCGCTCGATATCAAGGCAAGCGCACAGGATACCTCCGGCAACCCGGTGAATATTGGCACCGTTGTGGATGTCGATCTCGCGCCTGTCGCCATCACTATCAGCAGCGTGACCGACGATAATGTGCTGAACGCGGCGGAAAAAGGTCAGGATCTGCTGCTTTCCGGCACCACTTCCAATGTGGAAGCGGGTCAGACCGTGACCATTACCTTTGCGGGTAAAACCTGGACCACGACCGTGGATGCCAACGGCGACTGGACGTATACCGTACCGGCAGCCGATCTGAGCGGCCTGAAAGACGGCGACGCCAGCGTGCAGGTAACCGTTACCAACGTGAACGGCAACGCGGCGTCTTCGGCGCAGGAATTCAGCGTCGATACCACCGCGCCGACGGTGACCATCAACACCATCAGCAATGACAATATGCTCAACGCGGCTGAGGCGGGGCAGGATTTGACCCTGAGCGGCTCCACCACGGCCGAAGCCGGCCAGACGGTGACGGTCTCGTTCAACGGCAAGCAGTACACCGCGCAGGTGCAGGCGGACGGCAGCTGGACACTCAACGTGCCGGCGGCGGATCTGGCAGGCATCAGCGACGGTAACGCCACGGTCACGGCATCGGTTTCCGATAAAGCCGGTAACCCGACAAGCGCGGATGCCTCCGTTCTGGTGGATACCACCGTGCCACAGATTAGCTTCAACATCGTCGCGGGCGATGACATCGTGAACATTGCTGAGCACGGTCAGGCGCTGATCGTCTCCGGTAAGGTGACGGGCGCGCAGGCGGGCGATGTCATCACGGTGACCCTGAACGGGAAAGACTACACCGCAATGCTGGATGCGTCCGGGAGCTGGAGCGTGGGCGTTCCGGCAACGGACGTGGGCGCGCTGGGGAACGGCAACCAGACGATCGCGGCGACACTCACCGATAAAGCGGGTAACAGCACCACCGCAACGCATGACGTTGAGGCCTCCCTGACCGCGCCGGTGATTGCCATCAATACCCTGGCGGTTGACGACGTGATCAACGCGGCCGAAAAAGGCCAGGACCTGCTGGTTTCCGGCAGCAGTAACCAGCCGGACGGCACCAGCATTACGGTGACCCTGAACGGCATCAGTTACACCGCCATCACGGACGCCAGCGGCAACTGGTGCGTCACCGTACCGGCGGCAAACGTCTCGGCGCTGGGCGAAGCGAGCTACGCCGTGACGGCAAACGTGACCGACGCGGCAGGTAACAGCGCGAGTACCAGCCACAGCGTTGTGGTCGACAGCGCGCTCCCGGTGGTGACCATTAATCCTGTCGCCACGGATGATGTGATTAATGCGGCAGAGGTCGCCGCAGGCCAGACCCTGAGCGGGAAAGTGAGCGGGGCAGCGATCGGTGACACTGTCACTATTTCCATCGGTGGCAACATCTACACCGCCACGGTACAGGACGACCTGAGCTGGTCGGTCAACGTACCGTCCACGGTCTTAACCGCCATCGGTAACGGCGATCTGACGGTGTCCGCCAGCGTCACCAACGGCCATGGCAATACCGGCACCGGCGAGCGCGACATCACCATCGATGCCAGCCTGCCCGGTCTGCGCGTCGATACCGTCGCGGGCGACGATGTGATTAACAGCATCGAACATGCGCAAAACCTGATTATCACCGGGTCAAGCGATGGCCTGGCAGCCGGTTCGGCACTCACGGTAACCGTCAACGGAAAAACCTACGCGGCAACCGTGCTGGCAGACGGCACCTGGGCGGCGGCGATCCCGGCGGCAGACGTTAGCGCGCTGGGCGCAGGCACGGTCACCGTAACGGTTGACGGCCAGAGCACGGCGGGCACGCCGGTCACCATCAGCCACGACGTGAAGGTAGATTTGGCCGCAGTCGCCATCAGCATTAATCCGATTGCCACCGACGACGTGATTAACGCGACGGAAAAAGGCGCGGACCTGGTCCTGTCCGGCTCCACCACCAATGTGGAAGCTAACCAGACCGTCACCATCACCTTCGACGGCAAGTCGTACACCGCGACGGTCGATGCCAGCGGCAACTGGACGACCACCGTACCGTCTGCCGATTTGGGCAGCCTGAAAGACGGCGACGCCAGCGTACAGGTGAGCGTGACCAACGTGAACGGCAACAGCGCGTCAGCTGGCCGTGAGTACAGCGTGGACGCGACGGCGCCGACGGTCTCGATTGACATCATCAGCGACAACAACATCATCAATGCGGCCGAAGCGCAGCAGGATCTGGTCATTAATGGCGTGACCAACGCCGAAGCGGGCCAGACGGTGACGGTCACGCTGAACGGTAAAGACTACACCACCACCGTAGCGGCAAACGGCAGCTGGAGCGTAACCATGCCGTCTGCGGATCTGGGCGCGATTGCTGACGGTAACTACACCGTCAGCGCCGCCGTCGCGGATAAAGCGGGCAACCCGGCCTCTGCCGATCGCGACGTGCTGGTTGATACCACCGTTCCACAGCTGACCATCCACACCGTATCCGACGACGATGTGATCAACAGCGCCGAACATGCGCAGGCGCTGATTGTCACCGGTTCTGTGTCCGGCGCGGCGGCGGGTGATGTGGTCACCGTGACGATCAACAACAAATCATACACAGCCACTCTGGATGCCTCTGGCAACTGGAGCGTGGGCGTACCGGCGGCGGATGTGACCGCGTTGACCGCGGGAGATTACACCATCACCGCGGCGCTGACCGATAAAGCGGGCAACAGTAACAGCACCACACACAGCGTGGAGGTAAACCTGAGCGCGCCGGTGCTGACCATTGACACCGTTTCCGGTGACGATGTGATCAACAGTTCAGAGAAAACCCAGGATCTGACGATCTCCGGTACGGCTTCCGGCCTGGCGGCAGGCGCGGCGGTGACCGTGATGCTCAACGGCAAAGCCTACAGCGCAACGGTGGACGCTAACGGTAAATGGACGACCACGGTTCCGGCGGATCAGGTCGGTCAGCTGGGTGAAGCGCTTTACACCGTTACCGCGTCAGCAACGGACGGCGTTGGCAACAGCACCAGTACCTCTCATACCGTGAATGTCGAGTCCGTTCTGCCGGGTGTCATTATCAACACCGTGGCGGGCGATGACGTCATTAACGCGGCAGAACTGGCGGCAGGCCAGAGCATCAGCGGCTCGGTAGTCAATGCCGAAGCAGGCAACACGGTTACCGTGACTCTCGGAGGCAAAACGTATACCGCGACGGTCCAGAGCGATCTCACCTGGTCCGTTAACGTGACGCAAGCCGAACTGACAGCGCTGGGCAACGGCGAGTTGACCGTATCTGCCAGCGTAACCAACGGCGTGGGTAACAGCGGCTCCGCTGAGCGCGATATCACTATCGACGCTAACCTGCCTGGGCTGCGCGTCGATACCGTCGCGGGCGACGATGTGATCAACAGCATCGAACATAATCAAAACCTGATTATTACGGGTACAAGCGACGGGCTGACGGCGGGCACGGCGCTGACCGTCACCGTGAACAATAAAACCTACCCGGCGACCGTCCTGGCTGACGGCACCTGGAGTGCGGCGATCCCGGCGGCGGACGTGGGTGCCCTGGCGGCAGGCACGGTGACCGTTACCGTGGCAGGCCAGAACGGTGCGGGTAACCCGGTTTCCATTAATCACGATGTGACGGTGGATCTGGCGACCGTTGCCATCAGCATTGACGCCATCGCTTCAGACAATGTGATTAACGCGGCCGAGAAGGGCGCGGATCTGGTGCTCTCCGGCACCACCTCGAACGTGGAAGCAAACCAGACCGTCACCATTACCTTTGGCGGCAAGAATTATACCGCCACGGTGGATGCTGAGGGTAAATGGACCGCCACGGTGCCAGCGGGCGATCTGGCAGGTCTGAAAGACGGCGACGCCAGCGTACAGGTGAGCGTCACTAACGTGAACGGCAACAGCGCGTCGGCGGGCCGCGAGTACAGCGTGGACGCCACTGCGCCGTCCGTGACCATCAACACGATCGCGGGTGACGACATTCTCA
>NZ_JTLF01000200.1:0-11665 GCF_000798855.1 Enterobacter sp. ZOR0014
TGCCAAGGTCGGGGTCGCGAGTTCGAGTCTCGTTTCCCGCTCCAAATTCTTCTTCATATCTAAATTATCCACAGCGAAAAGAGTCGTTGGGGACGTTTTCTATTTCTTCTGAAATACTCTTGTGAACAGAGTTATCCACAGATTTCGTCTTTAATCCTGACTGTGCAGAAAGTTAGCAGGGTGAATAATATCCTTCCAAGTGGTTGTATAAATTTAAGAAAATTTGATTTCAAAATGTTATTGAGATCACTTGACCTCTTCTCAAGCCCAGATGGCGCTTGAGTTTTTATTTTTATACACAGGCTGTGAATAGTTCACGCATCCCGCGTAAGTCCTTTTTCGATGACCCTGACCAGCCGCTGTTTTTTCGGAGGCTGCACCTCAACCACACAGGCATTACGCTTCTCAATCTGCTGCGCAATCGCCCATTCTATGTGTTCATCAAGAAGTGGGTGCTCACCTCTACGGCTTTCAAGAGCCTGAATGTTCGCTTCATCCCACGGGGCATTACCCAGCGCGACGGCGACATTACGCAGCCAGCGCAGATGACCGATACGACGAATGGCCGAGCCTTCCGTCACTTTCAGGAACCAGGCTTCGCTCCAGGCGAACAGTTCGATGAGTTGTGGCGCATGCAGCGCCTTACGCGGGCTGAAATCCTCTTCATCCGTAAGCTGCGAATAACGGTTCCACGGGCAGATCAGCTGGCAGTCATCGCAGCCGTATATGCGGTTGCCGATAAGTGGTCGAAACTCCTCCGGAATGGCCCCTTCCAGTTCGATAGTGAGATAGGAGATGCAGCGACGGGCATCAACGGTATAAGGCTCAACGATAGCCCCCGTCGGGCAGATGGTCATGCAGGCCACGCAGCGGCCACAGCCTTCCTCCACCGGGCCGTCTATCGGTAACGGTAAATCAATCAGCAATTCGCCAAGGAAGAAGAACGATCCGGCGTCACGGCTAAGGATAAGTGAGTGCTTACCTGTCCAGCCAAGCCCGGCTTTTTCAGCGATCGGGCGCTCAAGAATAGGCGCGGAATCAACAAAGGGTCTAAAATTCAGCGAAACACAGTGCTGCTGAATAGTTTCCCCGAGTTTTTTTAAACGGTTACGCAGAAGCTTATGGTAATCACGCCCCAGGGCGTACCGGCTAACGTAACCCAGAGAGGGATTTTTTAGCGTGCGCGCAAAAGCCGCGTTGGCAGGCAGATAGTTCATGCGCACGCTGATGACGCGCAAGGTACCCGGTAAAAGCTCGTGTGGGCGGGCACGCATCATGCCGTGACGCGCCATCCACTCCATTTCGCCGTGGTATTGTTTGTCCAGCCAGGCCTGCAGTTTTGGCTCGCTGGCGGAGAGGTCGGTGTCGGTAATACCCACCTTCTGGAAGCCAAGCTCAGCACCCCACTGTTTTATTTTTTGCGCTAACTCATTGAGATCGAGGGGCTGTGACATGACGGACCATACAGTGAAGAAAAACCCCGCAAGTATACCACATTCCATCTGGCATGCGGATGACCTCCGGCGCGCCGAAAAAGAGGCTGCAGATAGCCTCGGGATCACCCTTTATGAACTGATGCAGCGTGCGGGAGAGGCAGCATTTACCGTTGCCCGCAGCGCCTGGCCGCAATCCACCCACTGGCTGATTTTGTGCGGACACGGCAATAACGGCGGGGACGGCTACGTCGTTGCCCGTCTTGCTGTAGCTGCCGGTATTCGCGTTACGCTGCTGGCGCTGGAAAGTGATAAGCCCTTGCCAGAAGAGGCCAGTGCAGCACGGGAGGCATGGCTGAATGCCGGTGGTGTGATTCATGCGCCTGATATCGTCTGGCCGGAGGATGTCGATCTGATTATTGATGGTCTGCTGGGTACCGGGCTGCGCAGTGCTCCCCGCGAGAATATTGCCGCGCTGATTGAACACGCCAACAGACATTGCGCCCCGGTAGTGGCGCTGGATATCCCTTCAGGCCTGAACGCGCAAACCGGCGCGACGCCTGGCGCCGTCATCCAGGCTGCGCACACCGTGACCTTCATTGCTTTGAAACCGGGTCTGTTAACCGGTAAAGCACGGGATGTGGTCGGCGTATTACACCATAACGCGCTCGGGCTGGAGGGCTGGCTAGCCGGGCAGGAAATGCGCATCGCCCGTTTTGATGCATCGCTGCTGACTGAGTGGTTTCCGCCGCGCCGTCCGACATCCCATAAGGGTGACCACGGCAGGCTGGTGATTATTGGTGGCGATCGCGGCACGGCAGGGGCGATTCGCATGACCGGCGAGGCAGCATTACGCAGCGGTGCTGGTTTAGTGCGAATTCTCACTCGTATTGAGAACATTGCACCGATAATCACAGCCCGACCGGAGCTGATGGTGCATGAGCTTACGCCCCAGACGCTTGAGGAAAGCCTCGAATGGGCGGATGTCGTGGTCATTGGCCCAGGGCTTGGGCAACAGAGATGGGGTAAACAGGCCCTGCAAAAAGTCGAGAATTTTCGTAAACCGATGCTGTGGGATGCCGACGCGCTTAACCTTCTGGCAATAAACCCGGATAAGCGTCACAATCGCATCCTGACGCCACACCCCGGCGAAGCCGCGCGCCTGCTTAACTGCAGCGTCGCAGAAATTGAAAGCGATCGCTTACTTTCTGCTCAGCGTCTGGTAAAACGTTACGGAGGTGTTGCCGTTTTGAAAGGGGCAGGAACCGTCGTTGCCAGTGACGAGGCGCTGGGCATTATTGATGCCGGAAATGCGGGCATGGCGAGCGGCGGTATGGGCGACGTGCTTTCCGGTATCATCGGCGCATTGCTTGGACAGAAACTTCCCCTTTATGATGCAGCCTGTGCGGGCTGCGTGGCCCACGGTGTCGCGGCAGATAAACTGGCGGCGCGATATGGGACACGCGGTATGCTGGCCACCGATCTTTTTTGCACGCTACGGCGTGTTGTTAACCCGGATGTGATTGACGTAGAAAATGACTAATCGAGCGATTCCTTTACCTGATGAACAAGCCACTTTAGATCTCGGCAAGCGCGTGGCGCAGGCCTGTCAGGGGGCAACCGTCATTTATCTGTATGGTGATTTGGGGGCGGGTAAAACCACTTTCAGCCGGGGTTTTTTGCAGGCGTTAGGGCATAACGGGAATGTGAAAAGCCCAACCTACACGCTCGTCGAGCCGTACACCCTCGACAATCTCATGGTGTACCACTTTGATTTATATCGCCTTGCGGATCCTGAGGAGCTGGAATTTATGGGGATCCGTGATTATTTTGCCAATGATGCCATCTGCCTGGTGGAGTGGCCGCAGCAAGGTGCGGGTGTGTTACCTGACCCGGATGTCGAAATTCACATAGATTACCAGGCACAAGGGCGTGAGGCTCGCATCAGTGCGGTTTCCTCATCAGGGTGTTCCTTACTGGCGCGTCTCGCCGGTTAAGCGTAGGGATGACGGGATGAAAAATCGCGTTAAAGGTTGGCTGTTGGCTGCTTCGGTGCTGCTGTGCGCGCAGGCCGGGGCGGCAAGCCTTTCGGATATTCAGGTGTCGAACGGCGAAAGCCAGGCCCGGATCACGTTTAGCTTTATGGGTGACCCTGAATACGCTTTTTCACAGCCAGACAGCCACAGCGTGGCGCTGGATATCAAACAGACCGGGGTGATTCAGGGGCTCCCGCTTCGGTTCAGCGGTAACAACCTGGTGAAAAGTATCCGCTCGGGTAACCCGCAGGACAGCCAGTCATTGCGCCTGGTGGTGGATCTCACCGAAAAGGGCAAAACGAAAGCGGTTAAGCAGCAAAACGGCGCGAACTATACGGTAGTTTTTACCATCAATGCCGACGTTCCGCCGCCGCCTCCGCCGCCACCGGTTGTCGCGAAACGCGTGGAGGAGCCTGTGTATACTCCGCGTCCATCGGAACCCGCGCGTAATCCGTTTAAATCGCAGAACGATCGCATTACCGCAGCAACCAGCAGCAATACGGTAACGCGTCCGGCGGCCAGTGCGCGCCGCGCGGTCAGCGGTGATAAAGTGATTATCGCCATTGATGCCGGACACGGTGGTCAGGATCCTGGTGCGATTGGCCCGGGCGGCACGCGGGAGAAAAACGTCACAATTGCCATTGCCCGCAAGCTGCGCGCGCTGCTGAATGACGATCCTATGTTTAAAGGCGTGTTGACCCGCGACGGCGACTATTTTATTTCCGTTATGGGGCGCTCGGACGTGGCGCGTAAGCAAAATGCCAATTTCCTGGTCTCTATTCATGCGGATGCTGCGCCAAACCGCAGTGCCACTGGCGCGTCTGTGTGGGTGCTGTCAAACCGCCGGGCAAACAGCGAGATGGCAAACTGGCTGGAAGAGCATGAGAAACAGTCAGAACTGCTGGGCGGTGCGGGTGATGTGCTGGCAAACAGTCAGTCAGACCCGTACCTCAGCCAGGCGGTACTGGATTTACAGTTCGGTCATTCCCAGCGCGTCGGGTATGATGTCGCCACTAACGTGTTGAATCAGCTGCAGGGCATCGGGGCATTGCACAAGCGTCGCCCGGAACATGCGAGCCTGGGCGTGCTGCGTTCGCCGGATATTCCGTCAATTCTGGTGGAGACCGGCTTTATCAGCAACAACGCCGAAGAGCGCCTGCTGGGAAGCGACAGCTATCAGCAGCAAATTGCCGAAGCGATTTATAACGGTCTGCGTAAATACTTTGACGCGCACCCGCTGCAGTCCGCGCCGTCGGGCGGAGCAGGCCAGGTGGCCAACGCTTCACTGCCGGGTGGGATGACCGCGACCAACTAAGGAGACAACATGCCGATTCAGGTTCTACCGCCGCAGCTTGCGAACCAAATCGCCGCCGGTGAGGTGGTGGAACGTCCTGCATCGGTGGTGAAGGAACTGGTGGAAAACAGCCTCGATGCGGGAGCTACCCGCATTGATATTGATATCGAACGCGGCGGGGCGAAACTTATCCGCATTCGCGATAACGGCTGTGGGATAAAAAAAGACGAGCTGGCGCTGGCGCTGGCGCGTCATGCAACCAGTAAAATTGCCTCTCTGGACGATCTTGAAGCAATAATCAGCCTCGGCTTTCGCGGCGAGGCGCTCGCCAGTATTAGTTCGGTTTCCCGCCTGACGTTGACCTCTCGTACCGCTGAACAGCAGGAAGCCTGGCAGGCATACGCCGAAGGACGCGACATGGATGTAACGGTTAAACCCGCGGCGCATCCTGTCGGTACCACGCTGGAAGTGCTGGATCTATTCTACAACACCCCCGCCCGACGCAAGTTTATGCGTACCGAAAAAACCGAATTCGGCCATATCGACGAGATCATTCGTCGTATCGCGCTGGCGCGTTTTGACGTCACCATTAATCTCAGCCATAACGGCAAGGTGATGCGCCAGTATCGCGCGGTGGCGGAAGGCGGGCAGAAAGAGCGCCGTTTAGGGGCTATCTGCGGAACGCCATTTCTGGAACAGGCGCTGGCGATAGAGTGGCAGCATGGCGATCTCGCTTTACGTGGCTGGGTGGCCGACCCGAACGCCAGCAGTGCGGCTTTCTCTGAAATTCAGTATTGCTACGTGAATGGCCGCATGATGCGCGACCGCCTCATTAACCACGCCATTCGTCAGGCCTGTGAAGACAAGCTTGGAGCCGATCAGCAACCGGCTTTTGTGCTTTATCTGGAGATCGACCCGCATCAGGTCGATGTTAACGTTCACCCCGCCAAGCATGAGGTGCGCTTCCATCAGTCGCGTCTGGTGCATGATTTTATCTATCAGGGCGTGCTGAGCGTATTGCAACAGCAGGTTGAGCCTGCATTGCCGCTGGAAAAAGACGATTCCTCACCGCGTCCCATCCCGGAAAACCGTGTCGCTGCGGGCCGCAACCATTTTGCGCAGCCCGCTGTCGCGCGAGAGCCGGAAACGCCTCGATTCTCAACCGGTGCGAGCACGACGCGTCCGACGGGAGCAAACTATCCGAACGCTCAACCCGGCTATCAAAAGCAGCAGGGGGCGTTGTACCGTAAGTTGCTGGAAACGCCTGCTGTTGAGCGCAAAGATCACGTTGCAGTGGCGACACCGTCCCTTGAAGGGCACAGCCAGAGTTTCGGGCGAGTGCTGACGATTATCGCACCGGATATGGCATTGCTAGAACGCGACGGCAAATTGCAGCTTCTGGCGTTACCGGTTGCCGAACGCTGGCTCAAACAGGCGCAACTGACGCCTGGGGAAAATGCGGCCTGTGCGCAGCCGTTATTGATCCCGGTTCGTCTGAAAATATCCGCTGAAGAAACACGGGTATTGCAGCGTACAGAGGCCCTACTGGCGCAAATGGGCATTGAAATGGTGCTCGAACCACAACATGTGACAATTCGCGCAGTGCCTTTACCCTTACGCCAACAAAATTTACAAAACTTGATTCCTGAACTGATAGGCTACCTGGCGCAGCAAACATCGTTTGAGGCCGCCAACACCGCGCAGTGGATCGCTCGCCATCTGGCCAGCGAACATACACCGTGGAGTATGGCGCAGGCGATTACCGTGCTGGCGGAGGTCGAACGCCTCTGCCCACAGCTGGTGAAAGCGCCGCCGGGTGGGTTATTACAACCTGTTGATTTGAAAACGGCGATGACCGCCCTGAAACATGACTGACGTAAGTAAGGCGAGCCTGCCAAAGGCAATTTTTTTAATGGGCCCAACGGCCTCCGGCAAAACGGCGTTAGCCATTGAGTTACGCAAAGTTTTGCCTGTAGAGTTGATTAGCGTTGATTCCGCCCTCATCTATCGGGGGATGGACATTGGTACGGCGAAGCCTGGCGCAGAAGAACTGCGTGCGGCACCGCACCGTTTGCTGGATATTCTCGACCCGGCAGAGGCTTACTCCGCAGCGGATTTCCGCCGGGATGCCTTAGCCGAGATGGCCGAGATTACGGCGGCGGGACGTATACCGCTGTTGGTTGGCGGCACCATGCTCTACTTTAAGGCGCTGCTGGAAGGATTATCACCTTTACCTTCCGCAGATCCTGACGTGAGAGCAAAGATTGAGCAACAGGCGGCAGAGCAGGGATGGGACGTGTTGCATAAGCAACTGGCAGAGATTGACCCGGTTGCGGCAGCGCGAATCCATCCAAATGATCCGCAAAGGCTTTCCCGGGCACTGGAAGTTTTTTTCATTTCGGGTAAAACTTTAACGGAACTGACGCAAACGTCAGGAGACGCTCTGCCGTATCAGGTGCATCAGTTCGCCATCGCCCCGGCGAGCCGTGAACTGCTCCATCAACGAATTGAGCAGCGTTTTCATCAGATGTTAGCTTCAGATTTTGAAGCAGAAGTGCGGGCGCTATTTGCCCGTGGAGATTTGCATACGGATATGCCTTCCGTTCGTTGTGTGGGATACCGCCAGATGTGGTCGTATCTTGAAGGTGAGATTTCATACGATGAAATGGTTTATCGAGGTGTTTGCGCCACGAGACAGTTAGCGAAGCGCCAGATCACCTGGTTGCGCGGTTGGGAGGGAGTTCACTGGTTAGACAGTGAAAAACCGCAACAGGCGTTAAACGAGGTGATTGAGGTTGTTGGTGATATCGCCCACTGAATGTGTACAATTGAGACGTATCGTGCGCAATTTTTCAGAATCGCAAGGTTCTAAGTACAAAACAAGCATATAAGGAAAAGATAGAATGGCTAAGGGGCAATCTTTACAAGATCCGTTCCTGAACGCATTGCGTCGGGAACGTGTTCCAGTTTCTATTTATTTGGTGAATGGTATTAAGCTGCAAGGTCAGATTGAGTCTTTCGATCAGTTTGTGATCCTGTTGAAAAACACGGTCAGTCAGATGGTCTACAAGCACGCTATCTCTACTGTTGTTCCGTCCCGTCCAGTCTCTCATCACAGCAATAACGCTGGCGGCGGCACTGGCAGTAACTACCATCATGGCAGCAACGCGCAGGGTTCTTCAACGCCAGCGCAGGACAGCGACGAAACCGAATAAGGTTTCAGCTGTTATCCACACGGGGAGCCAGGGATCCTGCGTTCCCCGCTGATCTTTTTAGAGAGGTTTACGCTTGTTTGACCGTTATGATGCCGGTGAGCAGGCGGTGCTGGTACACATCTATTTTTCGCAAGACAAAGATATGGAAGATCTCCAGGAGTTTGAATCTCTGGTCTCTTCCGCCGGTGTCGAAGCAATGCAGGTGATTACCGGTAGCCGTAAAGCGCCGCACCCAAAGTATTTTGTTGGTGAAGGTAAAGCAGTAGAAATTGCGGATGCCGTAAAAGCAACCGGCGCGTCAGTCGTGTTGTTTGATCATGCGCTGTCTCCAGCCCAGGAGCGCAACCTGGAAGCTCTCTGCGAATGCCGTGTGATCGACCGCACGGGATTGATTTTAGACATTTTTGCTCAGCGTGCACGTACCCATGAAGGGAAATTGCAGGTTGAGCTTGCACAACTGCGCCATCTGGCGACGCGTCTGGTGCGTGGCTGGACCCACCTTGAAAGACAAAAAGGCGGGATCGGTTTGCGCGGTCCGGGTGAAACCCAGCTCGAAACCGACCGTCGTTTACTGCGTGGCCGTATTACCCAGATCCTCTCGCGTCTGGAACGTGTAGAGAAACAGCGTGAACAGGGGCGTCGGGCGCGAACCAAAGCTGACATCCCGACCGTGTCGCTGGTGGGTTATACCAACGCCGGTAAATCCACCCTGTTTAACCAGATAACCGAGGCCCAGGTTTATGCCGCAGACCAGCTGTTTGCGACCCTGGACCCTACGCTGCGTCGTATTGACGTAGCAGACGTGGGTGAAACGGTGCTGGCGGATACCGTAGGGTTTATCCGCCATTTGCCACACGATCTGGTGGCGGCGTTTAAAGCGACGTTGCAGGAGACGCGACAGGCGACCCTGCTGCTGCACGTGATTGATGCGGCTGACGTACGCGTGCAGGAGAACATCGACGCGGTGAACGTGGTGCTGGAAGAGATTGATGCCCACGAAATTCCCACGCTGTTGGTGATGAACAAGATCGATATGCTGGAGGATTTCGAACCGCGTATCGACCGAGATGAAGAGAACAAACCGATTCGGGTCTGGCTTTCTGCTCAGGCCGGTATTGGTGTGCCACTGCTTTTCCAGGCTTTGACAGAACGTCTTTCCGGTGAGGTAGCGCAGCACACGCTGCGCCTGCCGCCACAGGAAGGCAGGCTGCGCAGCCGGTTTTATCAGCTTCAGGCGATAGAAAAAGAGTGGATGGAGGATGACGGCAGCGTGGGGATGCAGGTGCGTATGCCGATCGTTGACTGGCGTCGCCTCTGTAAACAAGAACCTGCGCTGGCGGACTATATCGTCTGATCAGAAAGGGGAAGCCTGAAAAATTCGCCCTTGCATAACAAATATGGAGCATATACATGGCGTGGAATCAGCCCGGTAATAACGGACAAGACCGCGACCCGTGGGGAAGCAGCAATAATCAAGGCGGCAACTCTGGGGGAAATGGCAACAAAGGTGGTCGCGAGCAGGGGCCGCCGGATCTGGATGATATCTTCCGCAAGCTGAGCAAAAAGCTTGGTGGCCTGGGCGGAGGAAAAGGTTCTGGCTCAGGGGGTAATTCCACTCAGAGTCCGCGCCCGCCAATGGGTGGCCGCGTAGTGGGCATTGTGGCCGCTGCGGTGGTAATCATCTGGGCAGCCAGCGGGTTCTACACCATTAAAGAAGCAGAACGCGGCGTGGTCACCCGTTTCGGTAAGTTCAGCCATCTGGTTGAGCCGGGCCTGAACTGGAAGCCGACCTTCATTGACGACGTGACAGCGGTAAACGTGGAGTCCGTCCGTGAACTGGCCGCCTCTGGCGTGATGCTGACGTCTGATGAGAACGTGGTGCGCGTTGAGATGAACGTCCAGTACCGCGTGACCGATCCTGAACGTTATCTGTTTAGCGTAACCAGCGCCGATGACAGCCTGCGTCAGGCGACTGATAGCGCCCTGCGTGGTGTGATTGGTAAATACACCATGGACCGCATTCTCACCGAAGGTCGTACCGTTATTCGTAGCGATACCCAGCGCGAGCTGGAGGAGACCATTCGTCCGTACAACATGGGTATCACCCTGCTGGACGTTAACTTCCAGGCTGCTCGTCCGCCGGAAGAGGTGAAGGCCGCATTTGATGATGCAATTGCTGCCCGTGAAAACGAACAGCAGTACATCCGTGAAGCGGAAGCGTACACCAACGAAGTTCAGCCACGTGCTAACGGTCAGGCGCAGCGTATTCTGGAAGAAGCACGCGCGTATAAGACGCAGACCATCCTGGAAGCACAGGGTGAAGTGGCTCGCTTCGCCAAGATTCTGCCGGAATATAAAGCAGCGCCAGAAATTACCCGTGAGCGTCTCTATATCGAGACCATGGAAAAAGTGCTGAGCCATACCCGCAAAGTGTTGGTTAACGACAGCAAAGGTGGAAACCTGATGGTGCTGCCGCTGGATCAGATGCTGAAGGGCGGTTCTGCACCGGCCGCGAAAGACACCAGCGGAGCGAACAACCTGCTGCGTCTGCCGCCAGCGTCATCGGGCAGCGCCAGCGCGAACACAACGCCTTCTTCGAACGATGGTGACATTATGGACCAACGCCGTGCTAACGCGCAGCGTAACGACTACCAGCGTCAGGGGGAATAAGGATGCGTAAGTCAGTTATTGCGATCATCGTCATCGTACTGGTCGTGCTGTATACCTCGATCTTTGTGGTGAAAGAGGGCGAGCGTGGGATCAAGTTCCAGTTCAGCAGCGTCGTGCGTGACAGTGACAAACGTCCGGTGATTTACGAACCGGGCCTGCACTTCAAGGTGCCGTTCATTCAGTCAGTGAAAACGCTGGATGCGCGTATCCAGACTATGGATAACCAGGCTGACCGTTTCGTGACCAAAGAGAAGAAAGACCTGATCGTTGATTCCTACATCAAATGGCGCATCAGCGATTTCAGCCGTTACTTCCTGGCAACCGGCGGTGGCGACGTTTCTCAGGCGGAAGTGCTGCTGAAACGTAAGTTCTCTGACCGTCTGCGTTCTGAAATTGGTCGTCTGGATGTGAAAGACATCGTGACCGACTCCCGCGGTCGTCTGACCCTGGAAGTGCGCGATGCGCTGAATTCCGGTACAGCGGGCACGGAAGACGAAGTGGAAACGCCAGCAGCGGATGACGCGATTGCGAAAGCAGCTGAACGCGTTCAGGCTGAAACCAACGGTAAAGTGCCGGTGATCAACCCGAACAGTATGGCTGCGCTGGGTATCGAAGTGGTTGACGTGCGTATCAAGCAGATCAACCTGCCAGCTGAAGTGTCCGAAGCGATCTACAACCGTATGCGCGCCGAGCGTGAAGCGGTAGCCCGTCGCCACCGCTCACAAGGCCAGGAAGAGGCTGAGAAGCTGCGTGCGGCAGCGGACTACGAAGTTACCAAGACGCTGGCGGAATCTGAGCGTCAGGGCCGTATTCTGCGCGGTGAAGGTGATGCGGAAGCGGCGAGGCTGTTCGCTGATGCCTTCAGCCAGGATCCCGACTTCTACGCCTTTATCCGTAGCCTGCGTGCTTACGAGAATAGCTTCCAGAGCAACCAGGATGTGATGGTGCTCAGCCCGGACAGCGATTTCTTCCGTTATATGAAGACGCCGACTAACGCAACACGATAAACTCTGGCAC
>NZ_JTLF01000253.1:0-35007 GCF_000798855.1 Enterobacter sp. ZOR0014
TGAAAAAATTGAGACTAAAGAGGAATTTATTCGATTCAGAGATGAAGGATTTTCTCTGTTTCAGGGTTATTTTTTCTGCCGTCCGGAGATGATTAAATATAAACGTTTATCGCAAAATCAGCTTGCGATTTTCCGCCTGCAAATGGAAATCGGACGTAATAAACCTGATTATCGCATTATCGAATCGCTGATAAAAAGTGATCTCACCCTCTCCTGGAAAATTATGCGCTACATGAAGCACACGGCATTTAAACATGTTGGTGCCTGTAATTTCAGCAAGTTAACCCTGAGTGAGGTACTCCGCTATCTTGGGGAGAATCAGCTGAGACGGTTCGTTGCCGTCGTGGTCCTGGCGAGTGCGGACAATGACACCGTCAGCGAGCTTTATCCGTTGAGCATGATGCGTGGGAAATTCTGCGAATTGATCGCAGAGGCGATAAACGAACCGACGCTGGCTGAAAATGCTTTTCTGTGCGGCCTGTTCTCGCTGCTGGATACTCTCCTTGAACTGCCGATGACCGAGTTGATGAAGCAGATTGCGGTGCCGCAGAGCGTGAGCAACGCACTGTGCCATCAGGAGGGGCAGCTAGCTGATATGATCGCACTCTGTCGTTACTACGAGCAGCAGCAGTGGGAGGAGGCGACAAGACTGAGTCACGCACTGGGGCTGTCGGATGATGATGTGGTCGAGGCGATGAGAAGGGCGACGATTTGGGCTGGCGAGAATGCGGCCAGTTAATGCTTCCTCACGCCGTTAGCACGGCGTGAGGAATCGCGCGATGCCGTTTATCGGCCCGCTTTTAGCTTCTGGTAATACTCTTCGTAGATGCGGCTGGCGTCACCAACGTCATTCTGCCATTCCCCTTTGCTGATGGTGTCGGCATCCGGATAGAGTGACTTATCGTTAGCCACTTCAGGCTTCAGCAGCTTGCGTGCCGCCAGGTTCGGTGTCGGGTAGCCAATCGTCTCGGCAACCTGTTTCGCCACGTCCGGGCGCAGCAGGAAGTTAATCAGCTTCAGCGCACCCTCCACGTTTTTGGCATTGGCAGGGATCGCGAGGCTATCCATCCAGAAGATCCCGCCTTCTTTCGGCCACACTACCTCCAGCGGCGTACCGGCCTGACGGGCAACATACGCGGAGCCGTTCCACACCATGCCCAGATTCACTTCGCCTTCCATATACGGGTTTGCCGGGTTATCAGAGTTAAATGCCGCCACGTTAGGCATCAGCTTTTTCAGCTCGTTATAGGCCGCTTCAATCTCTTTTAGGTCCGTCGTATTGCCGGAGTAGCCGAGCTTACGCAGCGCTACCTGGAACACTTCGCGCGCGTCGTCGGTTAACAGCAGGCTGCCTTTGTATTCCGGTTTCCACAGATCGGCCCAGCTTGTAACGGTTTTCGGATCGATAGCCTCGCTGTTGACACCAATTGCGGTTGCGCCCCAGATGTAAGGAATGGAGTAGTCGTTATTCGGGTCAAACGGCTTGTTGAGCATCTCCGGATCGAGATTGTTGAAGTGAGTGAGCTTCGTTTTATCGATCTTCTGAATCATGCCCTCTTTGCGCATTTTGTCGACAAAGTAGGTAGACGGCACCACCAGATCATATGCGCCGTCCTTGTAGGTTTTGAGCTTGGCATACATGGTTTCATTCGACTCGTAGGTCGAGTAGATGACCTTGATGCCCGTCTCTTTCGTAAACTGTTCCAGCAGGCCCGGTGGCACATACTCGGTCCAGTTATAGAAGTAGAGCGTTTTACCGTCATCAGCGTGCGCGGCACCCATGCCAAGTACCAGTGCCGCAGCGGCGAGCATTTTTTTCATTTCATTGTCCCCTGAGATTTTGTTTTATCACGAGCAATAATCTGGCTGGCAATCACCAGAACCAGCGAAAACACCAACAGAATGGTCGCCAGCGCGTTCACTTCAGGTGAGACGCCGACTTTGACCATCGAATAGATCTTCAGTGGCAGGATTTCGTAACTCGGCCCGGTCACGAACGAAGAAACAACCACGTCATCCATCGACAGCGTAAAGCTGAGTAGCCATCCTGCGGCTACCGCGGGCATCGCAAGCGGCAGAATGATTTTGCGCAGGATGGTCATCTCGCTGGCCCCCAGATCTTTCGCCGCCTCAAGCATACGCACGTCAAACCCTTTCAGACGTGCAAAGACGGTAACCACCACAAACGGCAGGCAGAAGGTGATGTGGGAAAACAGCAGCGACCAGAAGCCAAGCTGAATGCCCAGCAGCATAAACAGCACCAGCAGCGAAATCGCCATCACGATATCCGGCGACATCATTACCACAAACAGCATGCCGCTGACGAACGGCTTACCGCGAAAGCGATAGCGGTACAATGCCACCGCGGTGAGGGAACCGATCAGCGTGGCGAAGGTGGCGGAGAAAATCGCCATCGTCAGCGAGTGCTGAGCGGCCTGCAACAGACTGTCATTATTCATAAGCAGGCTGTACCAGTTGGTGGTAAAGCCCTGCCAGTTGATGCCGAAGCGTGAACTGTTAAACGAATTCACGATCAAAATGATAATCGGAATATAAAGGTAAGCGTAAATGGCGGTCATAAAACCGCCGCGAAGCAGTCGACCGATCATTCGAGTTCCACCTTCTTATTCAGCAACCGTGAGGCGCGCCAGTAGACCAGCAGCATCAGCCCCATTACCACCGTCAGCGTAATGCTGGTCGCGGATCCGAACGGCCAGTCGCGGATGTTCAGGAACTGGCTCTTGATCACGTTACCAATCAGCAGGTTTTTTGCCCCGCCCATGAGATCTGAAACGTAGAACAGCCCCATTGCCGGGAGCATCACCAGCAGACAACCGGCGATAATGCCGGGCATGGTCAGTGGAATGATAATGCGGATAAAGGTTTGCAGCTTGTTAGCACCCAGATCTTTTGCCGCTTCCAGCAGCGGTTTATCGAGCTTCTCGATGCTGGAGTAGAGCGGCATCACCATAAACGGCAGCAGAATATAGACAAGGCCAATAACCACCGCACCCGGAGTAAACATGATGCGTACAGGGGTATCAATCACCCCCAGCCACAGCAGAAACGCGTTGAGGTAGCCTTTGGTGCTCAGGAAGATTTTTAACCCGTAGATGCGAATCAGCGAGTTGGTCCAGAACGGCACAATCAACAGAAACAGCAACAGCGGGCGCACCTTTTGTGGCAGCCCGGCCAGGAACCATGCGAAAGGATACCCCAGTAGCAGGCAGGCGACGGTAGCAATCAGCGCCATATTCAGCGAGTGCAGAAGCACGTCAAAATAGAGCGGGTCGAGAAGGCGCGCGTAGTTATCCAGCGTAAAGACCAGCTTAACGAAGTGGGCATCGTCGCGTGTCAGAAAGCTGGTGGCGATGATCATCAGGTTGGGTAAAAAGACAAATAACACAAGCCAACCGACGATAGTGGTAATCACCACCTTCTGGAATTTACTTGTGTTCTTCATCAGCCAGTACAACCTCCCAGCTTTCTACCCAGTTGATAACCATTTTCTGGTCGAGAGAGTGGTCGAAGTCAGGATCGTCCTCGTTAAAGAATTCGCTGACCATTACCATTTTGCCATTTTCCAGTTCGACGACGGACTCCAGCGTCATCCCTTTGTAATTGCGCTCGCGGATATAGCCGATAAGCCCTTCGGCTTCGGTATTACCGTGAATTTCATCGACACGCAGATCTTCAGGACGCAGCAGGACGTTGAGTTTTTGTCCCTTCTCGACGGCGAAGTTCACGGTGATATTGCATTCACGTCCTTCCACGTTCGCGCGCACGCGCCGATCGTCCAGACGTTCAATCACCGTGGCATTAAAGATATTGATTTCGCCAATGAAGCTGGCAACAAACAGGTTTTTCGGCTCTTCGTAAATTTCACGCGGCGTGCCGTCCTGCTCTATTTTGCCATCGCGCATCACCACAATACGGTCTGACATGGTCAGCGCCTCTTCCTGGTCGTGGGTGACGAAGACAAAGGTGATGCCAAGCTTACGCTGTAGCGCCTTCAGCTCGTTCTGCATCTGCTTGCGCAGTTTGTAGTCCAGCGCGGAAAGCGACTCATCTAACAGAAGCAGGCGCGGTTTATTGACCACGGCGCGGGCAATGGCCACGCGTTGCTGCTGACCGCCGGAGAGCTGGTGGGGTTTTCGCTGAGCAAACTCGTCCAGCTGCACCATCCGCAGGGCTTCCGTGACGCGCGGGGGGATCTCGCTGGCCGGCGTTTTTTGCATCCGCAGGCCAAACGCCACGTTCTCAAACACGGTCATGTGAGGGAACAGGGCATAGCTCTGAAAGACGGTATTGACGTGGCGATCTTCGGCAGGAACCTGGGTTATGTCCTGGTTCTCAAGATGGATGTGGCCATTATCGACGCTTTCCAGCCCGGCGATAAGGCGCAGTACGGTTGTCTTGCCGCAGCCGGAGGGGCCAAGCAGCGTAAGAAACTCGCCGTCATTGATGGTCAGATTGAGGTCGGAAATGACCTCTTTGCCATCAAAACTTTTACGAATTCGTTCAAGTTGCACCAGCGGTGAACGAGAACGGGGTTGTGTATTCAATTTTTGCACTGTCCCATATAGACGCCTCAGGCAGCAGGCCGAAGCGGGGTTTGTGTGTAACCACCTTGGTGACTCGTAATGAGGGCGGACATTCTACGGCAAACCTCGGGAATCGCCAATCCTTGTCACTGATTCATAAGCTACATTTACTAACGCAGAACGATATAAACGGAAAATATTCTCGTTTGCGGGATAAAAGTGACCTGACGCAATATTTGCGTTTTGATGCTTATTGATAATGTTGTCACAAAAAGTGAGGGTGACTGCATGGATAAATTACTTGAGCGTTTTTTACAGTACGTTTCGCTGGATACCCAATCTAAACCGGGTGTCCGCCAGGTGCCAAGCACCGAAGGCCAGTGGAAGTTATTAAACCTGCTTAAAGAGCAGCTCGACGCCATGGGGCTGGTTAACGTCACGTTAAGCGAAAAGGGCACTGTGATGGGCACGCTGCCGGCGAATGTCCCGGGTGATATCCCGGCGATTGGCTTTATCTCCCATGTCGACACCTCTCCGGATTTTAGCGGTAAACATGTGAACCCGCAGATTGTTGAAAACTACCGCGGCGGTGATATTGCGCTGGGCATTGGCGATGAAGTGCTCTCTCCCGTGATGTTCCCGGTCCTGCACCAGCTGCTCGGTCAGACGCTCATCACCACCGACGGGAAAACGCTGCTGGGCGCAGATGATAAGGCGGGGATCGCGGAGATCATGACGGCGCTGGCGGTGCTGAAAGGCAAAAACATTCCGCACGGGGATATCCGGGTTGCTTTCACGCCGGACGAAGAGGTGGGGAAAGGCGCGAAACATTTCGATGTGGAGGCTTTTAACGCGCAGTGGGCCTACACCGTCGATGGCGGTGGCGTGGGCGAGCTGGAGTATGAAAACTTTAACGCCGCTTCGGTCACCATTAAAATTGTCGGGAACAACGTTCACCCCGGCTCAGCCAAAGGGGTGATGGTGAATGCGCTGTCGCTGGCGTCGCGTATTCATGCTGAAGTCCCGGCGCAAGAGAGCCCGGAGATGACAGACGGGTATGAAGGTTTCTATCACCTGACCAGCATTAAGGGCACCGTGGATAGCGCCCAGATGCACTACATCGTGCGCGATTTTGACCGTAAAGCCTTTGAAGCGCGCAAGCGTAAGATGATGGAGATCGCCAAAAAGGTAGGCAAAGGGCTGCATCCTGACTGCTACATTGAACTCATCATCGAAGACAGCTATTACAATATGCGTGAGAAGGTGATGGCGCATCCGCACATAATTGATATCGCCCGGCAGGCAATGCGCGACTGCGATATTGAACCGATCTTAAAACCGATTCGTGGCGGTACCGACGGTTCGCAGCTGTCATTTATGGGATTGCCGTGCCCGAACCTGTTTACCGGTGGCTACAACTACCACGGCAAGCATGAGTTTGTGACGCTGGAAGGAATGGAAAAAGCGGTGAAGGTGATTGTGCGCATAGCGGAGTTAACCGCGAAGCGGTGAGACATTGCCCGGTGGCGCTGCGCTTACCGGGCCTACGATCGGAATGTAGGCCGGGTAAGGCGAAGCCGCCACCCGGCACATCTCAAGACTCAATCCTCAAAAAACCAATACCCGCTGTTAACCAGCGCGGCCAGCATGGCGAGGAATGAGGGATCTTCCAGCGCATTGCCAAAGGTTTCAGCAGTCAGAACCATATGGCTGGCAATCGCTTCCAGTGCAGGACGATGCGGGGAATCCAGCTTCTCGCCATTGACGAAGACCTCTTCACCGATCCGGAGCACGCGCAACCCGCCCAGACGAACCAGCTTGTCGCCCTGCTGAAGGGCATCATAAATCTCGTCAGCCTGATAAGGCGGCTCCGGAGGCGCCACGTCCAGCTCGTGGCGGGACTGGCTAATAAACTCGCCAAACCACTGTCTGAAATGTTCCGGCTCGTTGATCAGATCCAGCATCATACCGCGCAGCTTGTCCAGCTCTGCTGGCAGAATATCTGCCGGATGTTCGCGCGCAGGCACATCCGGATCGCTGTAGCGATAGCTGCCCAGCTCGCGTTGCAGAACATAGTCGGCAAAGCCGCTGATCATCTCGCGACCGCTCGGTGCGCGGAACCCAACCGAGTAGTTGAGCGAGTTTTCCAGGGAGTAACCCTCATGCGGGAACCCAGGCGGAATGTAGAGAATATCGCCTGGCTCCAGCTCTTCATCAATAATCCCTTCGAACGGATCCACCTGAAGCAGGTCCGGATGCGGACAGTGCTGTTTCATCGGCACTTTCTCGCCCACGCGCCAGCGGCGGCGACCCGTACCCTGAATAATAAACACGTCGTACTGGTCCAGGTGCGGACCCACGCCGCCACCCGGAACGGAGAAGGAGATCATCAGATCGTCCATCCGCCAGTCGGGCAGGGCGCGGAACGGGCGCATTAGCGCGGCAGTGGGTTCGTGCCAGTGGTTGACGGCCTGCACCAGCAGGGACCAGTTGTTTTCTCCGAGATGATCATAGCTTTCGAAAGGACCGTGACTGACCTGCCATTTCCCGTCCTGGTGACTGACCAGGCGGCTGTCGACTTCGTTTTCCATGGCCAGACCGGCCAGTTCGTCAGGCGAGATAGGGTCGACAAAGTTGCTGAACCCACGTTTCAGAACCACCGGGCGTTTTTGCCAGTAACGTTCAATAAACTCGGGCCAGTTAAGCGTTAAGTGATAATCCATATTTTTTTATTCCGCAGGTTCTTACTGACACGGATTATAACGGAAGCTCAGCCCCCCGGCTGCGAGATCCTCGCATTTTTCACATAACGGGTTAACTATCGTTCGATGTGGGCTGCTGGCGACCAAAAATCACTTCCATTCTGGCGCCGCCCAGCAAACTTTCGCTGGTTTCAATTTTTCCATCGTACTGGTCGACAATTTCACGTGCGACGGCTAACCCCACCCCCTGGCCGGGGCGCAGCGTATCGGCGCGCTGGCCGCGATCGAACACCACATCACGTTTATTGCGCGGGATCCCCGGGCCATCATCTTCAACGATAATATGTAACTCGTTATCCGTCTGACGCGCAGACACTTCAACAAACTCCAGGCAGTATTTACAGGCGTTATCCAGCAGGTTGCCCATGACTTCCATGAAGTCATTCTTTTCGCCGACAAAGCTTATCTCAGGCGAGATATCGAGGCTGATGTTGACCCCTTTACGCTGGTACACCTTGTTGAGGGCGGACGTAAGATTATCCAGCAGCGGTGCCACCGGGTGCAGCTCGCGGCTCAGAAGCGCGCTGCCGGAACGCATACTGGCGCGGTGCAGGTAATAGCCAATTTGCTGTGAGATTCGACTGATCTGCTCCAGCATCACCGGCTCGGCATCATCAACGCTCAGCTTTGAACTGCGCATTGAACGCAGGGTACTTTGCATCACGGCCAGCGGTGTTTTCAGGCTGTGAGTGAGGTCAGTCAGGGTTGTACGGTACTTATCATAGCGTTCGCGTTCACTTTTCAGCAGGCGATTGAGATTACGTACCAGACTTGTCAGCTCACGGGTGGTTTCCGGATTGAGTTTTTCGCGATGGTGTTCCTCAAGCTCGCGCACCTCTCGCGCCAGGGATTCAATGGGGCGCAAGCTCCACCACGCCGCCACCCAAAGCAGCGGGATTACCAGCAGCAGGTTAGCGGCCAGAACATAAACGAACCAGCTCCAGACCCTGTAGGAGCGCTTGAGCTCGACAGGAATGGTGTCGATCACCACAATGGTCAACTGCGGCATGTTCATCGTCGCCGGGTAGATATTAATCGCCACGGAGTGCGTCATCTCCGTTTCGGCATCATCCTCGCGGATTTCATTGAGTTTCTGCTGCATAGAGCGATCTTCGCGAATCAGCGAGCTGGTGGTGTTAAGATCGGCTTCTATCTCATGAAAACCATTGGTTTTAAGCCACTCCGGACGAATGCTTTTAACCAGCCACGGGATATCTCTTTGCGCCCACAGCAACTTCCCTTTTTCGTTGTAAATCAGGGCTAAAGTAGGGCTCTGTTGATTCAGGTTCTCGGGCATTTCAACGCTGATACGGTTGTTTTCCCATTTCGCCAGAGTGTAAAACAGATTACTTTCGCCACGTAACAGTCGAAAAGTCGTTTTATCGAAGCTGACGCTGTAACCCACCAGGGCGACCATACCGTAGGAGAGCGACAGCACCAGCACCACTGCGGCCGTTGCCAGCAAAAAACGAACCCGCAGTGAGAGGGGCAGAATATGGCGCAAAATCTGTCTCATTTAGCGTAATTCAAACAGGTAGCCCTGGCCGCGGACGGTCGTGATCACATCCTGCGGGTACTGCGCCTGAATTTTCTTACGCAAACGCCCCATCAGCACATCAATAGTATGGCTCTCGCGCAGCTCCGCGTCCGGGTAGAGCTGGAGCATTAAGGAATCTTTGCTCACAACCTTGCCACTGTTACGAATCAGCGTTTCCATGATGGTGTATTCGAATGCAGTCAGCTTGATCACTTCATTGTTAATCGAGAGCTCGCGTCGGGAGAGATCCACCTGGAAAGGCGGAATGGAGATAACCTGTGAAGCCAGCCCGCTGTTGCGGCGTAATAGCGCCTGCATGCGCGCAGCCACTTCTTCAATATGGAACGGCTTGGTGACGTAATCATCCGCACCGGCGCTGAGCACTTCAACTTTGTCCTGCCAGCCTTCGCGGGCGGTCAGAACCAGCACCGGGAGAGAAACATCATGGCTGCGCCAGCGACGAATTAACGACAGACCGTCTTCATCAGGCAAGCCTAAATCGACAATGGCGATATCCGGCAGATGTTCATTGAGATAATAATCGGCTTCTTTTGCATCTTCAGCATCGTCCACCTGATGTCCCATCTCCTGAAGCTGAACCTTCAGGTGGTGGCGTAGCAATGCGTTATCCTCAACAACCAGTACGCGCATCATCTTTTCTCCCAGAATATGTAGTACGAATAGTTTAACGCTGATTATCTAGTTTGAAACCAGCGTCATGAAATTAAATGACTTTTTTAATGCTACCAAGGCCTTGGGGGCGTCTTGGGGGCATTGCAGTCGGCATCTGATTATTGAGCATATTGACCTGATCCTGGTTCATATCTCCGATCCACTTCGAGTAAACCTCGTACACCATACGCGCATCCTCATGGCCCATCTGGCTGGCGATAAAGGAAGGGTTAGCACCGGCCATTAGCGTCCAGCAGGCGTATGTGTGTCGGGACTGATAGGGATTTCTTTCACGTATCCCGGATAGTTTAGTGCCCCGGTTCCACCCATACGAAATCGAGTTCTTTGAAAAATATCGGTTCTTGCCTGACGTGCACCTCTCAGGAGAAAAAACGAAACGTAGATTTTGCGTTTCGGTTTTGCCAAGTTCCCGATGATGGAAGATGATTTGCTGCCTGGGACTATTGCCGGTAATTTCGTACTGCTCCTTCAACGCATCAAGGGCAGGCTTCAGCAGAGTGATCGTTCTTATCCCGGCATCAGTTTTAGGCGGCACAAACAACCCTTTATTCGTCAGGTTTCTGGATACGTGAATTTCACCTTTTTTCAGGTCAATATCCTCCCATGCCAGAGCACAAACCTCACCTGGCCTCATTCCTGTATGGACAGACACAATAATGATTAAAACCCACTTGCGAGGGAGGAGAGCAATTAACGCATGATACTCATGAAGTAAAAGCGGATCAGGATCTGCCTTTGATAGCTTGAGCCTCGATACTCCCTCATAAGGAGCGTGTAATATAAACTGGCTTCTGTTCGCAAGCTTCAGCATTTCTGATAAAACAGCCATCTGTTTATTGACTGTTGAAGGCGCGCGACCTTTTTTGCTCCGATTGGGCATCGAAGGATTAACAACCTCCCCAGTCAGTAGCTCTTTGCGGTAATTCAGAACATCAGCATGCTGAATATCAACCAGACGAGTGTTCTCGCCCACAACACGCTTAAGGGTATTAACCACAGAGACAATGGAATGCAATGTAGCTTCTGAGACCTCCAGCGCCTTAGTATCTATAAAAAATTCACATAGATCGTTGAACGTGCCGATTCGTTTAGTTGATGAGAATTTTTTAAGAGCCTTTGATTCAGGGAAGCGCGCCGCGTAATCGAACTGGCCGAACTGGATCTCACTCACGATGACGGCGCGAAGGTTTCCCGCCTTCTTGATGTTGCTGCTGTTAACCACCCAGCCACGGAGAACTTCGCGGCAGCGAATGCCGCGATAGATAAACGTGATCCTGATTTTTCCGTTATGAAGCTCAACGCCAGTTGGAAAGTTCATCATGCTTCCTGAATAAATCTATTAATCAGCGGAAAGTTGTACCAGACCAAAGCGCGTTTGCTTTCTCCACCGGGTACCGCGGGTACTCGCTTAAAATGAACCCCTTCAATCCAGCTTCCGAGGCGATAAGCTTTTATTTGCCTGTCATCCAGCCCCGTTTTCTCAGTTAGCCTTCCCGCCACCATCCACTCTTCATCAAAAATGATTTGCGCCATGCTTAACTCCATGACGCCGCCACGATACCGCAGCGGCAGATAGTAAATTGATTGTCAAAAATCACCGACCAAGCCCGGGGAGGCATTGCAGATGTCTGGCTCTGGTCATTGCCGTGGCCACATAGCTTCGTGGCCTGTTAACAACCTCGACCGTAATTTTTTTCCCTTGGATCTTGATGGTGTAAAAAGTCTGTTTGTCGCTGCGGCCATGCTCGCCATATTTCTCAAAATGGCATTTAAGTGCGGCGGCGCATGCTGGCCCGCCGATACGGTCCCCCTTGCTACGGTTAATCAGACGCACAGGAGTCTTCCAGATGGTTGATCACGCTACGGGCAAGGCCGGATGCCATAGCCGGTAATTCCTCGTACTGATTGCAATATGCCGGGTTGGAACATAAGCCCTGCAGCGCTGCGATCGTTAGCTGTTGCAGGTATGAGGGTGACGTCCACCGATCGTGTTCCTCAGGTTCTGGGGCAGCCGCCTTTTGAGGTTTTGCTTTGACAGCTGGTGGAGCGAGCACTACCGGTTTCGGTACTTCAGGGCGCCGGTATTCCACAATCGCATTAAGCGCTATTTTCTGACGAACGCTGATATCGTCAGACCACTGTTCAAGAATCGTAGTAGCAACGTCTTGTACTTCTTCATCACTGAAATAAGGCGACAGAGAGAATTCAGTTGTGGTGATATCTGCAATCAGTAACGGGAAAATATGCTCGATGTTTTTACCCGTGGTGGCGGTGAGAGTTTCGATATCATCCTGGTCACCAATGTTTGTGCGCCCGGACATCAGCTCGTTTAATGCATGGGCGATTTCAATCTCGCGATCATTAAGCGCGGGAGGCACTTCCTGTTTTTCGACTTCATTTGAGGAGGTGGTGTTTATCAGGGCATCAACTGAGAAGACTCCGCCGCCCAGATTCTCCACCCGCGGCTGATCACCAACCTGCTTTTCAGGTGTGGGGGCCTGAGCGAATGCCTCGTTGAGTTCTTTGTCGAGTTGCGCTGCTTTTCCAGGGCAAACTGATGGTGGCAAAGTTTCGCCAGATACAGTCGGTTTGGCTTCATCATTTTCGATTTCCTCAGGGTTAGCGTGCTGTTTTGGGCGGCAAGCCTTATCAACCGTTTTCTGATCAGGGTGCGCGTGGTCAGATTCAACCAACTCGCGATTGATGTACTCACGCAAGGCGACGGGATCCATCCAGAGGTCTTCCTGAGCAGATTTAATCAGGGCGATAATGGCTGCGCGAGAATAGTCCAGAATGCCTGGGGTGCCGCGCAGCTTTTTCCACCAGGCTGTGAAGCGGGTGTCCTGCTCAGCTTCGGCCATGGCCTTAGCGGGAATGAAAAACTTGTTTGGAATTGAGTAAATATCGATTTCGTCGAAGGTACTTAGAATCGCAACAGCAACCTCTATCTTGAGCGTAGAGAGGTTGTGTACCAGATCCGGGCTTCGGTCTGTCTTATTTCCCCCGCCCAAAGTGGAGCCAGTGTCTGTGAGGTTTTCTTCGGTGGTAGTACGAACAGTTTGAGGACGCTTATCTATCGGGGTATCGATCCATTTAGCGATCTGCTTTTTGATATCCGGCCACTGTGCAGAATCTTTTGTGTTCTCAAGTACCCATGCGAGCAGCTGCTCCTGCCGTTCCGGCGCCAGCGCCAGCGCGCGGGTCTCTTTCGCCAGTGCCTCTGCCAGTTCTCGGGTAAAGCTACCAGCATCATCGTTAATCAGGTCTACGATCTGGCCGTACTGCGCCGTAGTGATTCCAGGGACCGGTCCGAACAGTGCCAGACAAGCTGCTCGCGATGCCAGATCGAGCTGCGCAACGGTTTTAATTTCTTCCTGTGCCTTGTTGTCCTCCCAGTCTGCTTTTTCATCGGTTTCTGGCTGTGGCGCCGCAGCTGGCTCACCTGCGTTCACATTCCATATAGCAACGGTATCGAAAAATTCAGGTGAGAAAACATCAAGCTCAGGGCAGGGGAAACCTTCTCGGTGTTCCCAGATTTTCACTTTGAAGAAATCATCAATGTGTTCCGGGTGTTCAGCTGCCAGCTTGCCAAAAATAACGGCTTCAGCTCTAGCTTTTGTGGTCGCATTAACAGCAGTGGCAAGGGGTTTTAAATCCGGATATTTTTTTAATGCTTTATCTTTAGGGAAATAAGCACCGCCGAAAACTTTTAATTCAACAGACATGATTACCTCTATAATTTTAGGAGAATGAACTTTAGCGATGTTGTTTTCGAATAACGCGCTTTACATTTTTTAACGCGTTACGCCTTTCTCTATTTTCATTGCATTGCTCACATAAATAAATCATGCGCTTAAAGGGGTATATGTCTGTTTTCCTTTCGTGCATTTCCGATTTTTTATATTCGTGGCAGCAAACAGCGCAATGACAAATGGTGTCATCCATATCAGTTCAGATATTGGCGTTTGTGGTCGTAATAGGACATGTAACAGGCGTTCTGTGCTTCTGCAAAATTAACAGCCAGCAAGCTAATATGCTTAACTGCGCAAACTGGGCAATGAAATTCACCGAGCACGTAGCCACCGTCAAGCACGACGGTTACAGGACCTGATGAAGGCAAATGAACTACACCTGAAATGGTACCGTTAATATTGAAGGTGGCAATTTCTTTATTTACGATAACAAGATTCAGCTCAACGGTTGTAACGCTCACTTTCATTTTTAACTCCTTGGCTCAGGATGTGAGAATCCCTGCCGTTTAAGGCATAGGTTTTAAATTGAGAAAATTAAATTGCTTTTAAACTATTACGCCATTCCTGGTGAGGTTGGCGATGCACAACGAAATTTCTGTATTTCCGTAATACTTTCCAGGCGGCATGGCAGCCAGCAACATCACGAAGAAATACTGAAGTGACGAGTTTTCCCTGTGCCCAGGCAATTTGTTGTTCCGGTGTTAATTGTGTCTTATCCATATATGAACACTCCACTGGCTTACGCCACATTCAAGAAACTGCCTGGACGAACTCGGAAAAGCTCAGTGCTTCTTCACCCTCCGCCAGACTGTTGAAATACTCTTCGTATGCTTTTTCCATCTCGAACCCCTGTTTGCTGCTTTGCTTGGCTAATCACCCTTATCGCCGGGTAGGCGGAACGTTTACTGATTACTGCTGTTAAGTTTTGATAACGCAGATTGTTATCTAAACCTAACAAAACGTCAAGGGTGAATTTCGCAAAACCTAACAACAGGATCGTGAAAAACACAAAAAGGCCGCTATTGAAGCGGCCTGGCGTGAAGAAAAATTATTTGATATCGAGGTTTTTGAGGATCTGCAGGATTTCTTCTTTGCTTTTGGTTTTTATCAGGTCGTTGAACGTTTCATCGTAGTCTTTGACCTTGTCCCGCAAATTGATGATGTGCTGTTCTTTCTCAGCGTTGGGGAGTTTTTCAAACAGTTCCAGAAGCTGAATCTGTTGCGGTGAAAGCATCCGATGCGATTCTGCTGGGGCTGGTTCGTATCCGTCATCGCCTTTAATGATCCAGCCAGGTTCAACGCCAAGAGCCGCAGCTAACTTGAAGAGATTATCGCCCCTTGGAGAGGTTTCATCACGTTCCCACTGAGAGATTGTGACATGAGCAACCCCAGCCTGTTTGCCTAGGCTGCGCTGGGTATATTTCAAAGCAGAGCGCCGCTCTTTTATACGCTGACCGATCGTTTTCATAGTTCGGAAATCCTAACGCGCATTGACTCTTGTTTCCTTAACATATAAAGTTAGGAAAACTTACCAAGGAGGACAAAATGAAAACCGAAGATGTAATCAAACACTTTGGGAAAAAAGCCAACGTGGCGAGGGCTCTCAACATCGCTCGATCCTCTGTGAGTGAGTGGGGGGAGTTAGTACCTGAACGACGCGCCGCTCGACTGGAAAAATTAACGGGTGGTGCATTGAAGTACGACTCAGTTTTGTATGAGCACAAGATTAACCTCAATGCCCCTAAGGAGTCTGACTGATGGAAATCAAAAAGCTGGCATGCGAGCTGGAGTCCTGGGCGCAGGAAAAGGGCTGGAAGACGGTCACGCAGCTGATAACCCCGCATCACTTTGGCGATCTGCTTCAGTCACTTGATGACGTATCGGATCCGGACGAGTACGCGCGCCGTTTGCACAACAACAAGCAGATTATTCAACGTGCTTTCCGCAACGATACGCCTAACTACCTGAAACAGGCAGAAGCGCTGAGCTATGCCATCCGTACCGCCATTGATAACGAACTGGCGCAGAAAGACTGCATGCTCTACCGGGCAGCCAGAGTTAACAAAGAGTGTATCGAAGCCACCAATGCAGTCTTCACTGGCAAACCGCAACCGGTAATCCGCCGCGAGACTCTGGAAGCAATCGACGCGCTGGCGCAGCTGGTCGGCGTCAAAGTGAAGCTGGTTTCGACTTGTTCAAACGTAGCCTAGTTCAGTTGTATCGAGGTGTTCTATGAGCATGGAACTGATGGTTCAGGCGATGAAGGTCAAGGTAGGAAACCCGCTTCGTAAGCTGGTTCTGCTTAAGCTGGCCGATAACGCAAGTGACCAGGGCGAATGCTGGCCGAGCTATCAGCATATCGCTGATCAGTGTGAGATCAGCCGTCGTTCCGTCATGAATCATGTTGCCGCGCTTTGCGAGTCTGGACTGATGCGAAAAGAGACCAGATCGGGGCCGAAAGGCAATGGCAGCAATTTCTACCAACTAACCCTGAGCGGTGCAAATTCCAGTGCAAGGGTAGTGCAGGAGATTCACCAGGATGGTGAAGCAAATTCACCAGGGGCTGGTGCAGGAAATTCACCAGATGGTGCAGCACGTTCACCAGGGGATAGTGAAGGAGATTCACCCAGAATCAGTCACTCTTCTGAACCAGTCAAAGAACCAGAAAATAATTCTCGTCCGGATGCTTCGCAGTCCGACGGGAAGATTTCAAACGCAGAATTTTTAAATCGTCACCCGGAAGCAGTGGTTTGTAGCCCTGCGAAACGCCAATGGGGTAGCCAGGAAGATTTGACCTGTGCGCAATGGATTTGGAAGCGCGTGCTGAAACTCTACGAGGAGGCCGCAACCTTTGACGGCGAGATCGTTCGTCCGAAAGAGCCGAACTGGACGGTCTGGGCGAATGACGTTCGTCTGATGCGCACCCTTGATGGCCGTAGCCACAAGCAAATTTGTGAAATGTTCAAGCGCGTTCAGAGCGATACGTTTTGGGTTCGCCAGGTGAAATGCCCGGCCAAACTCCGCGAAAAATGGGATGACCTGATTATCCGCCTGTCGGCACCGGGCACCGGGCATTACCAGGCTGGTGGACGGGATATCAATCAGATCTCCCGTCCAGATAACACCGTTCCGCCAGGATTCAGGGGGTAAGCATGCAAAACGCAGGTTCGATTCTCGATCGCCTTCGCCGTGTGATTCCGGCAGGCATTGAACCCAAATTCAAAAGCGCAGCTGAGCTGATGGCCTGGCAGCGCGAAGAAGGGCAAAAGCGCGCAGCGGAGATCGACAAGATCAACCAGCAGGCGCGGGCAGAGAAAATTTTCGGGCGATCCGGAATCCAGAACCTGCACCGCAGTTGCTGCTTCGCGAACTACACGGTGGAGGGCGACGGCCAGCGGCATGCTCTGAGTATGGCAAAGAGCTATGCGCAAAATTTTGGTACCGGGTTCGCCAGTTTCGTTTTTACCGGAAAGCCTGGTACCGGGAAAAACCACCTCTCAGCGGCGATCGGAAATTATCTGCTGAAACAGGGCCGAACGGTTCTGATTGTGACGGTGCCGGATCTGACCTTGCGCGCCCGGGCCTGCTACGACGAAGGGCAGTCTGAAGCCGCGTTGCTGGATGACCTCTGCAAAGTGGATCTGCTGGTGCTCGACGAAGTCGGCATTCAGCGCGATAGCCGCGGCGAGAAAGTTTTATTGAACCAGATTATCGATCGCCGCCTGGCCGCATTGCGCCCGGTTGGCGTTCTGACCAACCTGAATTACGACGCGCTGGTAGAGACCCTGGGGGCAAGGGTTATCGATCGCCTGCGCATGGATAACGGCATTTGGGTGAACTTTGACTGGGAGAGCTATCGCGGAAACGTTAGCCACCTGAGACCTGTTAAGTGAATTTTGAGGAGAAAATTATGGAAACCGTACTTGATGCACTGAAAGCCATGAAAAAAGCGACATATCGCGAGGTTGCTGCCCGTCTGGATATCGAGCCCGTTGAAGCGCTGAACATGCTGCGCGAGCAGAAAGAGCAGGGACTGTGTGATTTTGCTGACGGCGGCTGGTTCCTCGGTACCGCGACAGAGCAGAAGCCGAAGCGTATCAGACCCAAGCAGCTGTCGCCGCTGGTTGAGAGGGTGCTGTCAGCAATGCAGGGCCAGGGGGCCATGACCGCCAATCAGGTCGCAGAAAAACTGGGTAAAGGTTCGCGAGCCCTGAATGCTTCGCTGGGTGCAATGTGCAAGGACGGTCTGGTCCTGCGCCATGTTGACGGTAAAAACATCACCTGGAGCCTGGCGGGTGAACCGGCAATAAAGCCAGAGCAGCAGGAGCCAGCACCAGAGGTTAGCGAGCTAACAGCGGCGCCAGCCTGCAAATCCACTGCCGAGATTATTCAGGATATCCCAGCTTTCGCCAGCCGCCCTGATGACCTGATTATTCCCTCATCGCGCTATATTTCGACCGAAATCCGCCGCACGAAAGCCAAGCTGGCTAACCTGCAGCGTCTGCAGGGGGCCGTTAGGGAGCTGCGCCGCCATAAGCATCTGCTGGAGGGGCTGGGGAATGACTGATTTACCGAAATGCCCTCAATGCGGCATGGATCCTTCACTGAGGGTCCGCAGCCGTGGAATGAACTGGGGTTCGGCAGAGGTACGCTGTTCGAACGGTTGTCCTGGCGTCCGCGCGGGATTTTCGTTCCCGCCTGATGGAGAGGCAGCTGCCCGGCAGTTGCTCAAAGAAAAATGGAAAGAGTTAGTGGAGGCAAGGTGAGCATGTCTGAGCAAACA
Source organism: Enterobacter sp. ZOR0014 (assembly GCF_000798855.1). Taxonomy (NCBI): domain Bacteria; kingdom Pseudomonadati; phylum Pseudomonadota; class Gammaproteobacteria; order Enterobacterales; family Enterobacteriaceae; genus Enterobacter; species Enterobacter sp. ZOR0014. The sequence goes on from NZ_JTLF01000253.1 coordinate 18,072, forward strand.
ATCCTGGATATGTGCTGCGGTTCCCGCATGTTCTGGTTCAACAAACGCGATACGCGCACGCTCTTCGCTGATATCCGCAGCGAAGAGCATGAATTATGCGACGGCCGCCGCCTGGTAATCCGTCCTGATTTGATTGCTGACTTCCGCGCGCTGCCGTTCGCAGATGCGTCGTTTCCGGTTGTTGTGTTTGATCCTCCACATCTTGAGCGTGTCGGTCAAACGGCATGGATGGGGAAAAAATATGGTCGATTGAACAAAAATACATGGCGTTCAGATCTGCGCGCCGGTTTCAAAGAGGCGTTCCGAGTGTTGCGGCCACACGGTGTGCTCATTTTCAAATGGAATGAAACGCAAATCTCGGTGAGCCAGATTTTGGAGCTTACTGACGAGAAACCTGCGATCGGCCAGCGTACCGGGAAGAACGACAAAACCCACTGGATTATTTTCGTGAAGGAGCCTGCAACACACTTGCAGGAGGTGAAACAGTGTATCTGATGGAGCTGTTATCAGGGGCTATATGGCTGGTGGTTTTAATCCTGCTGGTGGTGCTGGCTATGAGAAGAATTGATTATTGATTAAGCACTTACCCGCTCCGGCGGGTTTTTTGCGCCCAAAATCTTGACCCTCTTTTTTTTGGTGTTACTGTATAAATATACAGTTAATTATCAGGGGTGGTTATCATGGGTTTTCCATCACCAGCAGCAGACTACGCAGAACAGACGCTCACTATCACCAGCCTTTGCGGCAATGACGGCAACTGCCGCACCATCGAAACATCCGCCGGTTATGCGATCATAAACGTCGCCAGAAAGCCGGAATTGGGTGATACCGTCCTGGTTTCGTTCTGCGGCAGTCTGGATTTCGCAAAAGTGCAGGGGAAAGCGCTGATAACTCAGGATGGAGAGGCTATTGAGGGTGATGCGCTGGATGATGCAGCCGTAATGGGAGTGGTAACGCACCTCCTGAATCGAGTGACCGATACTGACAATCGGCCCGTGATTTAAAAGACCTGGTCTGATTCCTAGGTCTAAAGCCGATCGGTTAGACAGAACAATTTCGCCGAATTGCTCTGTCTAACCTATAAGACGTCTGGTTAGCGGAACCTTTAATTGAATCAGTGCGCAGGGAGATAAAGGACCGCCCCCGGAAGGGGAAACCATATTTAGGGATGTGCCCATGAAATTAAATGAATTTGCCGCGGGTTTAACAAAAGACGGATTGCTTGTTTTAAATCTGTCCGATGGCGAAATAACAGACTACGTCGTCACCAATCATGCTTTACGCACGCTGATACGCCGGGAAGGAAATAGAATTTCCGCGCGGATCCTCAGTGATGATGAGCGGATAATCAACCTTAACTCCCTACCAGAAGCACTTAAGGTTCTCAAGCCGTAAGTGTTGATTTATAATAATCAAACGGGCTGAACACCCACTGATTACTGCGCCAACCTGAGGAATCAAAATGGCGCAGAGCATTACCCCAAATCACCTTCACCGCACGATTACGCGCGGTGTTTCTGCTTGTGCTGGTGGTCCGGCATGAAGAAAGCAGATAGCCTCCATCTTTCGCGTGTGGCCGCACTGGGCTGCATCGTGTGCAGAAATCAGAACCTGGGCGAAACGCCTGCGGAAATCCACCACATCCGAACCGGACAGGGCACAAGCCAGCGCGCTGACCATCGAAAATCAATTCCCCTGTGCCATTTGCATCATCGCAACGGCGGATATGGTGTTGCCATTCACGCTGGCCGTGAGCAATGGGAGAAAAACTTCGGTACCGAGTTGCAACTGCTGGAGCAGGTCCAGTTAGAGCTGGGAGTGTTCTATGCCTAAATACATCATCACCCCAGTCGGAAAACCCCGCATGACTCGCCGCGATAAATGGAAACAGCGGCCGCCGGTGATGCGTTATCGCATGTTTTGCGATGAAGCCCGCCTTCATGGAATCCATGTACCGGAGAACGGTACCCACATAACCTTCGTTTTGCCGATGCCGCAGAGCTGGAGCAAGAAAAAGCGCGCGTCTATGGACGGCCAGCCCCACCAGCAAAAGCCCGATCTGGACAACTTAACAAAATCTCTGTTGGACGCCTTGTTTGAGGATGATTCCCACATTTGGGACGCCCGGACATCAAAAGTATGGGGCGAAACCGGAATGATACTTATCGAAAACATTGGAGACAAAAATGCGTGATATGTACGAGGTAATGGACCGCTGGGGAGCATGGGCTGCAGCTGATAGCAGTGGAGTCGACTGGCAACCAATAGCTGCTGGTTTTAAAGGTTTACTACCTCACGGTAAGAAATCACGCCTGCAATGTGATGATGATGAAGGAATTATGATTGATGGCTGTGTCGCACGTCTGAAGAAATATAAGCCTGAAGAATATGAGTTAATTATTGCTCACTTTGTTATTGGAATCTCGTTGCGAACTATCGCGAAGAGGCGTAAATGTTCGGACGGAACGATTAGGAAGGATCTGCAAACTGCGCTTGGTTTTATTGATGGTATGTTATATATGCTTTGAAAATAAGCTGCGAAAGCAGCTTATTTTTTATTCAGCTCTCTCTTTTCTTTAAATAATTCTTTGATTTTTAAAGGTATGAAAGTCGACTGAATGAATGAGAAACAAGTAAGAAATGCAATGGAATGTCCGATTATAGATTTTATCGAAGAAAGTGCTGGGGATGTGTTGGTTTTATCTTTTGTTATAAGATAAAAGATAAAAATTAATGCTAGTGTAAGAATATAAAGTAAAAATAGAGCGTAATATTTATTGAAGCGCATCAAAAATCTTCGTTCTTGATTTGCTGCATCAAGTTCACTTATGTTGCTCATTAATGTGGAGTTTTCACCTGACATGGTAATCACAAGTAAAAGGAATCCAGACAATATGGAAAAAACGTTCGCCACAAGATTCAGTGCATCTGTGTTATTAGTCAAGCTTCCGGTAAGGAATTTAGAAAAACAAAAGGAGGCTGCGATGTTCAGCGCTGAAATGAGTATGCCTATTATATTAAATTTAGTTTGCATGTTAGCCTCCTTTACTATGCTACCATTATAGCTCTTTTGCTACAAAATCCTCTAGGATTTCTTTTGCATATTTCGCATTTATTGATTTTGAACCATAGGGCACTGTAAAGTAGGTTCTAGTAAGCTTTAAATCATCACTGTAGAACTTATCACCTTTTTTAGTTTCAATATAGAAATCGCTATCCAAGTCATCAACCCAATTTGCAGGATCATTTTCGATTGACTGAGCTAATTCAGCGTTACCTTTAGCATCAATTGTCAAATGACCAGAAATACCTTTTGCTTTAACTTTAGGCTCTTTTTGGAATATTGACTCTAATAATCCTGGGGTCTTAATAAAATCTGATTCTTCTACATCAATATTAAGGTGCAGTGCTTTTAATTTATCGTCTTTGATTTTCTGTATAACATTTTTTTGTAAAATAGCTGTTGGTGTAATAGATATACCAAACTCTTTAAATATTTTTGCTATTTTAACTTCACACCAGTTGGTTGAAATCTGCATTAAGGAGGCAATTCGATTATCTTTCACCATCAAAAAAGCATGAAGGTCATCTAGGTTTTCTACATCAAGTAAGTCACTAGCCGCTTTTTTGAGTGGCGTAATTGATACTTGAGCCTTAGGGTTGAAAAGAGCAACATGAATGTAATGGCAATTATTATCAGTCTCAAATGCTTTAAGCATAAGATGCTTCTCTGTACTGATCTTAATTACAGTGCCAACCTTAAAACCATTTGATTTCACGATTTGGTCAAAGAGGATATCGGTAGATGCTGTGTTTACTTTAAAAGCTCTCACTAAGCATTTTTTCGTGAGACCATCTTTTTTAGTATTAGAAAAGTTCATACATAGCCTTAGGTTAGAATCAAACAAAAGAATTGTAATGAAATGCTAACGCGTACGCAAAAATTATCGTAACCTGATAAGAGTAGTTGCTTCGTCACACCGCTTAAACATCGAAATCCTGCCAGAATTGGTGGGGTTTTTCGTTTTGAGGCTGCCTTAGGGCGGCCTTTTTTATTTCCCCTCAACCATCATGAGAGGATCTTCGTCAATAAGAGGGGGCTCAATGTCCGCAGAACCAATAACTGCAACGGTAACGGCGGGCGTGGCTGCTGGCACAACCGGAGTTACATTCGCCACGCTTTTTCCAGAGGCTACGCCTGCTGTTATGGTCTGCTCCCTCGCAGGGGCGGCGCTTTATATCCTCAGCTCTGAGGATCACAAAATCTGGAAGCAGATTCTTTTTGCGCTTATTTCGTTTATCGGTGGCATTTACTGTGCCGGTACTGCTTCAGAAATTATCGCTGCCCTTATCAACGCCGGACTGAATCAGCTTAGCCCGCCAGTCACTATCAAGGTATCGCCCGCGATTGGCGCACTGGCGGCTTCAACGGTATCCGTGACAATTCTGCTGCGCATTCTTGCCCGCTCAAAAACTGGCAATCTGCCCGGCGTGAAGGGGGAAGAATGACGTGGCTGCTGCTGAACTTTCCATGGCTATTGCTTCACCTTAATGCGCTGGCCTGCATCATGATTTCGTTCCGCCTGATGTTTTTCCGTAAGCGCAGTATGCGGCGCCGCCGGGTAATGGAGTTTCTGGCCTATGGGCTGATTCTGGCTCCTGCATACACGGCTTTTCGCATCTGGCACGGCGATTATGTGCAGGTCGATTACGGCGAAATCCTCATTAACGTTGTTGTCTGCGTGGCCGTCTGGCGTGCGGGCGGCAATATTGCTCGTATTACGGGAGAGAGCACGACGTGAACCAAACACAATTTCAAAAGGCGGTAGGTGCCAGTCGAGCTATGGGCTCCGTGGCACTGACGTAATTATGGGAACGCCTGACGGGGATGAAGAATGCAAACCAGTGATAAAGGCATTGCCCTAATCAAGCAGTTCGAAGGCTGCAAGCTCACCGCGTACCAGGACAGCGTCGGAGTGTGGACGATTGGCTATGGGTGGACTCAGCCTGTCGACGGCAAACCGATCCGCGCCGGGATGACGATTAAGCAGGAAACGGCAGAACGCCTGCTGAAGACAGGACTAGTCAGCTACGAAAGTGACGTGTCCCGCCTGGTTAGAGTCGATCTGACTCAGGGGCAATTCGATGCTCTGGTGTCTTTCACTTACAACCTCGGTGCCCGGTCTTTGTCAACATCTACGCTCCTGCGAAAACTCAACGCCAGTGATTACGCTGGCGCAGCTGATGAGTTCCTGCGCTGGAATAAAGCTGGTGGTAAAGTCCTGAATGGCCTGGCCCGTCGGCGTGAGGCGGAGCGCGCTCTGTTCCTGTCATGATTAGCGCGCTGGTTAAGCGTTACTGGATGCAATTGCTGGTAGTGGTCCTAATTGGCGTGTTGACGTTCTTCGTCAACCGATACCGAGACAATGCTATCACCTACAAAGACCAGCGCGATAAAGCCACCAAAGCTCTCAACCTGGCTAACTCCACTATCAAAGATATGCAGGTGCGCCAGCGAGATGTCGCTGCGCTGGATGCCAAATACACCGGAGAACTGGCTGATGCCAAAGCTACTATCGATCAGCTTGAGCGCGATGTTGCTTCTGGCAAGCGTCGGCTGCAGCTCAACGCAAACTGTCCCGCGAACGGAACGACCAGCACCGGCGGCCTGGGCGATGCTACCGGCCCCCGACTTACTGACTCCGCTGAACGGGATTATTTCAACCTCAGAGAGCGAATCGTCACAGTGACGAAGCAGGTCGGCTATCTGCAGGACTACATCCGCACGCAGTGCCTGAAATAGTGAATACATCAATGCCTTAAGGATGTGCTAAAGAAAACCGCTTTTCTTCAGTTTGTTAGCCAATAAGTAATTAGTGATTGCTGCAAGAGAAATCCCAACAATCCACGGCACAGCTGAATCAAGCATTAGTGAGTTGTTCACGTTAATGCTGGCGGTGATGCAGGCAAAGGTATTTGTTAAAACAAACCACGCAAAAAGAATCTGCTTCATTTGGTTATCTCCATGTGTTTCATCCCAGCAATATCCATCTACAAGCCAGCAAAAGCAAGCTGGCGCATAACAAAGCGTGGCAGGCGAACTGCCAGCCTAATGAATAACGATCCTCACAATAACCAATTTTACTAAACATCTCAGAAGATCTGTTATTAGATAGTTGTTATGTTAATGCTTTCGATATGAGGGCAAAAACATGCGCGATTCTGAAGTGACAATTAATGATCTTTATTTGACAGCGAAAGAATATTTCCCACATGGGCTCATGCGAGTAGAGTTATGGGATATAGGGGTTAAATTCATCTGGGTAGATCGAGACAATGATAATCAAGAGCACTCGGCATTTTTTCAGGGATCGCTTAAGGATCTTTCCTTAAGCCAGGTCAGAGGCTTTTTGGACGCTGAGACTCAGGAAGACCAAGTCAGCCAGTGATAAAAAAACCGCCTTCGGGCGGTTTTTTTATTGTTAGGAGAAACCAAATGAAGCACTAAAGCGGACAGACCGCACTTCCAAGCCGCAGTAATGATGTGGCCCCGAGTCTCTATGAGAGCCAGACGCAGGTCCGAACTGCGACATACCGCTGGTCAGGGTCAAACGAGGAAAAGGGTATGCCGGTAAAGCAGCGCGAACGCCAGACGCGCACCGGTTATGAGCGGCGATGAGCGACAAGGACTCAAGGGCATGAGCGTGGCCACTCCGGGAACTGGCAGCCATTTCAAAGCTCACCTGCTGGTGGGCTTGATAATGGTTATCTCTTCAAATGGTGCGATAAGTTCCGGTAATTAATGAAATAAAGCTTTACTAAAAGGTCTTCAGAATTATCCTAATATCTCTTTAATAAAAGGAGTTAGGTTTATGAAAATCCTCTGGGCTATATGTGTTGTATTCGGAGCTATTGGCTTTGTTCAAGGTATCGTTGGGGTCTTCGGCGCTGTCAGCGCGCCTCAGCAAGCAGCAGGGGCAGCTATGGGAGTTGCCTGGGCGGTTATTCCTTACTGCATCGTCCGGGCCATACAGCAGATGCGGCCGCAGGAAGTGGTGATTAAAAAAGAAGATTGATTCCGATTGCCCTTTCAAACCCAGCCTCGCGTAAGCGGGGCTTTTATATGCAAATAGAAATCATTATCATTTGTGGGTCCTCCCGGTAGGGTGACCTACCACGGGGCGGCGCGCTCGCGGGAAACGGCTAGTTTTTCGGATCCAGGGTCATCATCATCATGTGCGCAGGTCTTTGATTTAATTAGAGGCCATTTTCGCAAGATGTCGAATCGTTCAAAAAGTGTTCACCATCATGGACCAGGAAATTGCCACTTTAAAACTCAATATCAACCAGCTGGCAGGGATAACCGGCGTACACCGTCAGACGGTTGCCGCGAGACTGAAAAATGTCGAACCTGCTCCGGGCAGCAACAGCAAGTTAAAGCTCTATCTGGTGACCGACATTCTGACCGAACTGATGATCCCAACCGTTTCGTCCAATATCGATGATATGCCCCCATCAGACAGGCTGTCCCACTGGAAAGCAGAGAACGAGAGGCTGAAGTTCGAACAGGATACGGGACAGTTAATACCCGCAGATGAAGTGGCGCGAGAATTCTCATTGATGGCGAAAGCTGTCGTCATGGTACTTGAAACCCTCCCGGATGTGCTCGAGCGCGACTGTGCTTTAACGCCTGCTGCGGTAGTTCGTGTGCAAAGCGTTATCGATGATCTACGCGACCAGATGGCGGAGAGGGTGCAGGACGCTGAAAAAGAGGAGGAAGAGCCTGAGGAGGACTGATGGCAAAGCGGGCATCCGCCAGGGACATCCGCCGCGATGTTTCCGGTATTTTACGAGCCCCGCGTCGTATGCCGGTGGCCGATGCGGTCAGTACTTATATGCGCGTGCCAATGGGGGCGGGAAACTCAGTTCCATGGGATCCGGATCTGGCACCCTATGTGATTGAGCCGATGAACTGCCTGGCATCGCGTGAATACGATGCGGTGGTGTTTGTGGGCCCGGCGCGAACGGGTAAAACCATCGGGCTGATTGACGGCTGGATTGTTTATAACATTGTCTGCGATCCGGCAGATATGCTTGTGATTCAGGTATCTGAGGAAAAAGCGCGCGAGCATTCCAAAAAACGCCTGGACCGTACTTTTCGCTGTAGCCCTGAAGTTAAAACCCGGCTAAGCCCAAGACGTAACGATAACAACGTCTACGACCGTACATTCCGCGCCGGTAACTATCTGAAGCTGGGTTGGCCATCCGTCAATATCATGTCGTCCTCGGACTATAAGAGTGTGGCGCTGACAGATTATGACCGCTTTCCGGAAGACATCGACGGGGAGGGGGATGCCTTTTCACTGGCATCGAAGCGTACCACGACATTCATGTCCTCCGGGATGACGCTGGTTGAAAGCTCGCCCGGGAGGGATATCAGAGACACAAAATGGCGGCGCTCCACGCCCCATGAAGCCCCTCCGACCACCGGAATTTTATCGCTCTATAACCGTGGTGACCGCCGTCGTCTTTACTGGCCATGCCCGCATTGCGGCGAATATTTCCAGCCGGAAATGGACAATATGACCGGATACCGCGACAGCAGCGATCCTGTGCTTGCCAGCGAAGCGGCGTTTCTTCAGTGCCCTGCCTGTAAAGGCAGGATCACGCCTGACATGAAGCGTGCGCTGAACATGAAATGTGTCTGGCTCCGGGACGGGCAAACCATCGACAGTAAAGGCCAGGTTAGCGGTGATGGCCGTCGTTCCCGTATTGCCTCCTTCTGGATGGAAGGTCCGGCAGCTGCTTACCAGACCTGGGCGCAGCTTATTTATAAGTTCCTGACAGCCGAGCAGGAATACGAATCCACGCGCAGCGAAGAAACCCTGAAGACGGTGATTAACACCGATTTCGGCAGGCCCTATTTGCCGCGGGCCAGCATGGAGCAGCGTAAAAGTGAATTGCTCGAGCAGCGTGCCGAAGAAGTCCCAAAACGTTCGGTACCGGACGGCGTTCAGTTTCTCACCGCGACCGTGGACGTGCAGGCCGGGCGCAACCGACGTTTTGTTGTGCAGATTACGGGTTATGGAAGTATGGGGGAGCGCTGGATAGTTGACCGTTACAACATCCGGCATTCGCTGCGCTGCGACGGAAACGGGGAAAGCTTACAGGTGGATCCGGCGAGCTACCCGGAGGACTGGGATCTTTTACTCACCGATGTCTTTGATAAAACGTGGCCACTCGCAGCTGACCCGTCAAAGGGCATGAGGCTGATGTCGATGGCCGTGGACTCCGGGGGTGAAGATGGCGTGACGGATAATGCCTACAAGTTCTGGCGCAGATGTCGCCGTGAGGGGCTGGGTAAGCGTATCTATCTCTTCAAGGGGGACAGCGTCAGGCGCAGCAAACTTATCCAGCGAACGTTTCCCGACAACACGGGCAGATCAACGCGCCGCGCACAGGCGACGGGAGATGTGCCTCTTTATCTTCTCCAGACCGATGCCCTTAAAGACCGGGTGAATAATGCGCTGTGGCGTGATTCACCCGGCCCTGGCTATGTGCATTTCCCCGCCTGGCTGGGCAGCTGGTTCTATGACGAACTGACGTATGAGGAACGCTCGAATGAAGGGAAATGGAGTAAGCCAGGCCGGGGCGCAAACGAAGCATTTGACCTGCTCGTTTATGCCGACGCGCTCGCCATCCTTAGTGGTTACGAAAAAATCAAATGGCCGTCAGCTCCTGAGTGGGCACGGCGGGAAACGTGGATCGAGGACACGCAGACGGAAGCTGGCGAAATGCCATCCCCGTCGCCTGCGCCGAAATCTAAATCAAAACCAAAACGTGAGAAGCCCGTAACCGAGCAGGCTAATCCGTGGTCTTCGTCAGGAGGTTGGGTGTGAATCCAGCAGATATTCAAAACATGATCGACCGCTACGCTGCAGCCGAGCTGTCTGTTCTGGAGGGGAAATCAATCACTTTCAACGGGCAGCAGATGACGCTCGAAAACCTGTCGGAAATCAGAAAAGGCCGTCAGGAATGGGAGCGACGACTGGCTACGCTCAATAACAAACGCCGCGGGCGACCCGGCTACAGGCTGGCGAGGTTTGGATGAGTTTTTTAGATGATGCGATTGGCCTGTTTTCACCAGGCTGGAAAGCCTCACGCCTGCGTGCCCGTGCGGTTATTAAGGCGTATGAGGCGGTAAAGCAAACGCGTACCCACAAAGCCCAGAAGGAAAGTCGCTCAGCCGATCAGCTCAGCCAGATGGGGGCGGTTTCACTAAGGCAGCAGGCGCGCTGGCTGGACAACAACCACGATCTGGTGATCGGCGTTTTCGACAAGCTGGAAGAAAGGGTGGTGGGTGCGAAGGGCATCATAGTTGAACCGCATCCGATGCTGAATAACGGCAAGATCGCTAAAAAGCTGGCCACTGATATCCGCAGAAAGTGGGGCGAATGGTCCGTAAAACCCGATGTCACAACCCAGTTTACCCGCCCCATGCTGGAGCGGCTGATGCTACGAACGTGGCTCCGGGACGGTGAGGTATTTGCTCAGCTGGTTCGCGGTACCGGAAATGGTCTTCAGCCGGTTGCGGGCGTGCCGTTCTGGCTGGAAGCGCTGGAGCCGGACTTCGTGCCGATGAACAGCGATGCCGCCACCCAACTCAATCAGGGCGTTTTTGTCGATAACTGGGGGCGCCCGAAAAAATATCAGGTCTATAAAAGCCTGCCAGTATCCGGGCGTCAGTTCGATACCAAAGAGATAGATGCAGAAAACATGCTTCATCTCAAATTCACCCGACGCCTGCACCAGACCCGCGGAACGTCTCTTTTGTCTGGTGTTCTGATGCGTCTGAGCGCGCTGAAAGAGTACGAGGACTCGGAGCTTACTGCTGCCAGAATTGCTGCGGCACTCGGCATGTATATCAAAAAAGGCGACGGACAGAGCTTCGATTCTGATTCCGGCAGCGATGATCGGGAGCTGATGATTCAGCCCGGTATGCTCTACGACGAGCTGCAGGCCGGGGAAGAAATCGGGATGATTAAATCCGATCGCCCGAACCCTAACCTCGAGTCGTTTCGTAACGGACAGCTGCGTGCCGTGTCCGCCGGCAGTCGCCTCAGCTTTTCCAGCACATCCAGAAACTACAACGGAACGTACAGTGCCCAGCGGCAGGAGCTTGTGGAGTCAACCGACGGATATCTGATTCTGCAGGACTGGTTCATCGGTTCAGTGACCCGGCCCATGTACCGGGCCTGGCTGAAGATGGCTATTGCTGCCGGAGAAATCAAGCTGCCGAGAGGCATCGATATGGACTCGCTGTATAACGCGGTTTATTCGGGGCCCGTTATGCCGTGGATTGACCCCGTTAAAGAAGCGAATGCCTGGAAAACGCAGATCCGCGGCGGTGCTGCTACTGAATCCGACTGGATACGTGCCAGCGGGCGCAACCCGGATGATGTTAAGTCACGCCGTAAAGCGGAGGTTGACGAGAACCGTGAACAGGGCCTGGTGTTTGACACCGACCCCGCCAATGATAAAGGAGGCACCAGTGCCGAAGTCAAAGAACCGGGCGCGCCACCGTCCGAAAGCCAACGCAAAAAGTAATTCGTGGTTCCGCATGCAGGCCAGCAATAACAGCGAGGCCGACATTTTTATTTATGACGAAATCGGGTACTGGGGCGTAACGGCGAAACAGTTCGTCAATGATCTCCGGGCACTTGGGGACGTCACCCACATCAACCTTTATATCAACTCGCCCGGTGGTGATGTCTTCGACGGCATTGCTATTTTTAACGCGCTGAAGCATCACGGCGCGGCGATTACCGTGCATATCGACGGTCTGGCGGCTTCCATGGCCTCGGTGATTGCGATGGTAGGCAATCCGGTCATCATGCCTGAAAACACAATGATGATGATCCATAAGCCCTGGGGGTTTGCTGGTGGTGACGCGAGCGATATGCGCGACTATGCGGATCTTCTCGACAAGGTTGAATCCGTTCTTATCCCAGCTTATGCGCAGAAAACCGGAAAATCCACCGAAGAAATTGCGGCAATGCTGGAGGACGAAACCTGGATGAATGGCAGCGAGTGCCTTGAACTGGGTTTTGCCGACCAGGTGACACCATCTCTTCAGGCTATGGCCTGTATTCATTCAAAACGTATTGAGGAATTTGAAAAAATGCCAAAAAGCATTCGCAACATGATCACCCCGCCGCGCAACACTACCCAGCGTGACCCGGTTATTACCCAGCCTCAGGCACCGCAGGCAAAAACAGACCCGGCACCGGATGAAAATGCGATCCGCGCGCAGGTGTTGGCTGAGCAGAAAGCTCGTGTTAACGCTATCGGCGATCTCTTTGCCATGTTCGGCAATAAGCACATGGAACTGCAGAACCAGTGTGTAGCCGACCCTGATTGTTCCGTCGATAAGGCGAAAGATTTGCTGCTGGCAGAACTCGGTAAAACGGCCACGCCGTCCAATAAAACCACCCAGTCGCATATTCATGCGGGCAATGGTAACTTCGTCGCGGATGGTATTCGCCAGGCACTGATGGCGCGTGCGGGGTTCGAAGGTCAGGAGCGGGATAACGTTTATAACGGTATGACGCTGCGCGAGTATGCGCGTATGGCCCTGACTGAAAAAGGTATCGGCGTGGCCAGCTACAACCCGATGCAGATGGTTGGCCTGGCGCTGACCCACAGCACCTCTGACTTTGGCAACATTCTGCTTGATGTTGCGAACAAAGCGCTGATTCAGGGCTGGGACGAGGCGCAGGAAACCTTCGAGCAGTGGACCAAAAAAGGCCAGCTGTCGGACTTCAAAACGGCGCATCGTGTCGGTATGGGTGGTTTCCCTTCTCTGCGAAAAGTTCGCGAAGGGGCTGAGTACAAGTACATCACTACCAGTGATAAAGGCGAAACCATCGCGCTTGCCACGTATGGTGAAATCTTCTCAGTAACCCGCCAGGCGATCATCAACGACGATCTGAACCAGCTTACCGACGTACCGATGAAGATGGGGCGCGCGGCGAAAGCAACGATTGGCGATCTGGTTTACGCCATTTTGACTAAAAACCCGAAACTCTCAGACGGAAAGGCGCTGTTCCATGCCGATCACAAGAACCTGAGCGCGGGCGCAATTTCTGTGGCCAGTCTGGACGAGTCGCGCAAGCTGATGCGCCTGCAGAAGGAGGGGGAGCGAACCCTGAATATCCGTCCGGCCTACATGCTGGTGCCCGTCGCCCTGGAAACTCTGGCAAATCAGACCATCAAGTCGGCCAGTGTTAAAGGTGCAGATATCAATGCCGGGATCGTTAACCCTATCCAGAACTTTGCAGAAGTCATTGCAGAACCACGTCTGGATGAGGCTGATGCGAAAGCCTGGTATCTGGCTGCCGCGAAGGGCACCGATACCATCGAGGTTGCGTATCTCAACGGCGTCGATACCCCTTACATCGATCAGCAGGAAGGCTTCACCACTGATGGTATCGCCACGAAAGTACGTATCGATGCCGGTGTGGCACCGCTGGACTATCGCGGCATGACCAAATCCACTGGTCAGTAAAAAACAGTCCTGACAAACAGATGCCCGTAAGGGCTTTTTTTATACCTGAAACCAGCCCCGCAAGGGGCTGAATGGAGAAATTTATGGCTAAGAACTATGCGCAGGACGGGAAAACGATCCCTCTGGTAAACATTGGTACAACCGACATTCAGAGCGGCGATCCGGTTGTGGTTAGCAAACTTATCGCTGTGGCGATTACGGATATTCCTGTCGGCGATACCGGGGACGGCATTACTGAAGGGGTATTCCTCCTGCCAAAAGTCCCCGCTGATGCAGTTACTGCCGGGGCGCAGGTGTATCTGAAGGACGGCAAAATCACGATCGAAGAAACGGATGCCGTTGCCGCAGGTATCGCCTGGGAAGAGGCAGGGGCAAGCACCACCGTTGTTGAAGTTAAGATCAATGCCTAACCCCTTTGACCGGATGGCGGCGCGCATGGACGCGGCCACCATAAAAAAAATGGGAAAGACAGCGATCATCAATGGCAGCAGCTATGACGTTGTTCCCGCCGAGCAACTGGAGGAAATGGGGCCATTGTCGGGAACAGGTACTTCGCTGGTGGTTTTCTCTGAGCTTTACCAGCCACGCCGAAACGACATTGTCGACTACGACGGTAAGAACCTGACCGTTACCCGCTATGACATGTTCAACGGAAAACCCCGCATCCATCTCGAATGAGGAGGCGCTATGTCCGTGAAAGGACTGGAAAGGGCTATTCAGAACCTGAACAGCCTCAGCCGGTTAATCGTTCCTGAGGCAACCGCAAAAGCACTTAACCGGGTGGCCAGCAGAACGATAAGCCAGGGGAGCAAAGCTGTAGCGAAAGAAGCAACAGTTGATGATAACCGGAAAAAGGGGCTTCCGGTTCGTCTGGTCCGCCAGCGTTCCCGTCTGTGCAAGGCCCGTCACGATCGCCCGGTCGCGTCGATAAAAATCAACCGCGGTAATCTTCCTGCGATAAAGCTCGGCACGGCGCGCGTCCGGCTCTCGCGTAAAAAAGGGGCCAGAAACGGAGCGGGCAGCGTCCTCAAAATCGGCCCCTATACCTTTCGTAACGCTTTTATTCAACAGCTTGCCAACGGGCGCTGGCAGGTCATGCGGCGCGTAGGTCAGGCCCGTTATCCGATTGATGTGGTCAAAGTTCCTCTTGAGACACCGCTCACCGTGGCATTCACCGCTATTTCAAAGCGCCTTATTGAAAGCGATATGCCCAAAGAACTTTCCGCAGCCCTGAAAAACCAACTGAGGATCCACCTGAAGCGATGAACAGACACAGCGCAATTCGTGCAGCCATTCTGGCAAAACTGAAAGCCGATATCACCGACACGGTCACCTGGTTTGACGGGCGCCCTGTTTTTCTTGAAGAGCAGGATCTCCCTGCCGTGGCTGTTTACCTTTCTGACGCGGAGTACACCGGCGATTCGCTTGACGAAGATTCGTGGCAGGCGGTTGTTCACATCGAGGTATTTCTTAAAGCCTCCAGCCCCGACAGCGCGCTGGATTCCTGGATGGAAGAGAAAGTGTATCCGGCAATGACCTTCATCCCGGGTCTGACCGAACTGGTTGAGACGTTCACCCCGCAGGGTTATGACTATCAGAGGGATGATGAAATGGCCACCTGGGGTTCAGTCGATTTCACGTACTTAATCACCTATTCAATTTAAGAGGTACTTATGCCTACTCCAAACCCACTGGCCCCCGTGAAAGGTGCCGGTACCACACTCTGGCTTTACACCGGAACGGGCAACGCTTTCACTAACCCACTCTCGGATATCGACTGGAACCGCCTGGCAAAAATTAAAGAGCTGACGCCGGGCGAAATGACCGCCGAATCGTATGACGACACCTACCTCGACGACGAGGACGCCGACTGGAACGCGACCGCTCAGGGGGGAAAATCTGCTGGCGACACCTCTTTCACCCTCGCCTGGAAGCCGGGTGAAGAAGGGCAAAAAGACCTGGTCGCATGGTTTATTGATGGCTCAGTACGCTATTACAAAATCAAATACCCGAACGGTACCGTCGACGTTTTCCGCGGCTGGTGCAGCAGCCTGGGTAAAGCCATTCCGGCAAAAGAGGTTATTACCCGCACAGCGAAAATCACCAACACCGGCAAGCCGGAGCTGGCTGAAGAAAGCGGGAGCCCGAATATCCCAGTCACCGGCGTTACGCTCGATAAAGCCACGGCAAGCGTGGCCGTCGGTGCAACCACAACGCTCAATGTGACGGTTAATCCTGCCAGCGCCTCTGATACCTCGTTCCGCGTGGCAACCTCCGACGGGGCAAAAGCAACGGTCACCGTTAGCGGCAACGCGATCACCGTCACCGGCGTGGCGGCAGGCACCGCTGACGTTATTGTTATGACCAGCGACGGTAATTTCGTTGCGGTCTGCAAAGTCACCGTAACTGCAGCGTAAGGAAGGACGCATGTTTCTGAAAAAAGAGAAGTTCACCTGGCAAACAGAATCCCTGACCATCTTCGAGCTGTCGGCGCTGCAGCGTATTGAGTACATCACGTTTATGGCCGCAGAGGAAAAGGCCGTCAGCGCTGACAGCGACGGCATCAGCGATCAGGAAATGACGGCCAGGCTGATAGGCTCAAATATTCGCTGCGGTGCGCGTTTGATCGCGATGTCTTTGTGGCATAACGATCCGGCCGGCACGGATGTGGAAACGCTTTATCAGCAGGTGCTTAGCGGCTGGCCGCCAGAGGCAATCGGTAAAGCAGAAATGGAAATAAAGCTGCTCTCCGGCATGCTCATTCCGGTTGAGGGTGACAACGCTGCCGATCCGGATGCCTCAGCGGAGGCCGAAAGCGCTGAACCCATTACGGCGGAAAAGCCCTTGCCAGCGAGCTGAAGTTTGTCCTGAATCTGGCGCGCGAGTTCGGGCGACCCGACTGGCGCGCCATGCTGGCTGGAATGACTTCCAGTGAGCTGGGCGACTGGCACCAGTTCTATCGGGAGCATTATTTTCAGGACGCGCAGCTCGATGCGCATTTCTCAGAGCTGCTTTATTCCATCTCCACTCTTTTCTTCCGCGACCCGGAACTTACCCCCGCACATTTCAGCCTGCTTTCTTCTTCCGGTATCGTCATCAGCGATGACGAGCCGGATGATGATGCGCTGATGACCGCAGCTGAGGGGATAACAGGAGGTATCCGATATGGCCCAGCAGATTAGCGATCTGGTCATCAACCTTGACGTCGAGAGCGCCACGTTTAGTGAGCAGGTTGCCCGCATAAAGGGCCAGCTAACCGGGATGGCTGAGGACTCTGAAAAAGTCCAGACGCGAATGCAGCGCGCTTCCGAGCGGCAGGCGGCTGCGTTTAAAACCGTGGGCGACGCTGGCGCGGCGGCTGCCGCAGAT
>NZ_JTLF01000294.1:0-9437 GCF_000798855.1 Enterobacter sp. ZOR0014
ACGCAGGGGGTCGCGGGTTCGAGTCCCGTCCGTTCCGCCACTTATTGAAAGCCCTGAGTTAACGCTCAGGGCTTTTTTCTTATCTGCTGTTTAATTATTGCGAAATGAGCAAAAATCCTCTGCGTTTTACGATCTTTTTCAATATAACAACGCCAGCGATAATCCTCCTCAGTTTACGAACATAATGATTGAGGAATACTATGACTCTCCCTGCATTTGGTCTGGGCACTTTCCGCCTGAAAGACGACGTTGTTATCGCATCTGTTAAAACGGCACTCGAGTTAGGCTATCGCGCAATTGATACGGCACAGATCTATGAAAATGAAGCTGCCGTTGGACAGGCCATTGAAGAGAGTGGTGTACCGCGTAACGAGATATTTATCACCACCAAAATCTGGATTGAAAACCTCAGCAAAGACAAACTGCTCCCGAGCCTGAAAGAGAGTCTGAAAAAGCTGCGTACTGACTACGTGGACCTGACGCTGATCCACTGGCCATCACCAAACGATGCCGTTTCTGTAGAAGAGTTCATGCAGGCGCTGATGGAAGCGAAAAAGCAGGGATTAACGCGTGAAATCGGTATTTCAAACTTCACCATTCCGCTGATGGAAAAAGCCATTGCCGCAGTAGGTGCAGAAAATATCGCGACCAACCAGATTGAACTTTCACCTTATCTGCAAAACCATAAAGTCGTGGACTGGGCAAAGCAGCACGGTATCCACATCACGTCATACATGACGCTGGCTTATGGTAAGGCACTGAAAGATGAGGCGATTATACGTATTGCTGAAAAACATAACGCGACCCCGGCACAGGTCATTCTGGCATGGGCAATGGGCGAAGGTTATGCCGTGATCCCATCGTCAACCAAACGTGTAAACCTGGCCAGCAACCTGTCAGCGGTCGACCTTCATCTGGATGATGACGATAAAAAAGCGATCGCAGCACTGGAGTGCAACGATCGCCTGGTCAGCCCGGAAGGTTTAGCGCCTGACTGGGATTAAGTTTCACTAACCCTCTGTCACCTTAACCCTCATACAGCTCCTCCGGGAGCTGTCTTTATATGTTCACTCAGGAAGTCAATAAAAGCACGAATCCGCGTACTCACCGCTCTGTCACTGTAATACACTGCGCTAAAAGGCATCTCGACCGGCAAACGTTTATCCGCCATCAGTTCCACCAGTTCACCTCGTGCAATCTCCTTATCTATCATATAGTCAGACAGGCACGCGATGCCGTTCCCTTCAAGACACAGTTGCTTTAGCGTTTCTCCACTGTTTGACGATAACCCACTGGTAATTTCATGAAGCTGACCATCACGACAGGCGACAGGCCAGGTGTTCAGTGATACCGGTTCCGTAAAGCCCAGACAAAGATGCTGCTTCAACTCTTCAACGGTCTCCGGTTTACCGTGCTCAGCAATGTACTGCGGCGACGCGATAATTTTGCGGTAGCTGGCAAACAGCGGGCGGGCGCGCAAGCTTGAATCGGTCAGTGTACCGGCCCGGATAGCCACATCCACTTTACGCTCGATGAGGTTGATAAACGTCTCTGATGAGACCAAAGAAAGCGTCATCTCCGGATAGCGTTCACGAAAAGGTTTGATCAGCGGCATCAGAAAGTGCAGTACTACCGGCGTGGCCGCATCAATGCGCAGCAATCCCCGCGGCGTGCTGCGGCTTTCCATAATTTCTGTCTCTGCTGCAGCCATCTCCTGCAGCACCGACTGCACGCGGCGGAAATAACGCTCTCCTTCTTCCGTCAGGCTCAGTTGCCGCGTCGTCCGGTTGAGCAGGCTCACCCCAAGCTTCATCTCCAGCTTTTTCACTGAGCGGCTGATGGCCGAGTTAGCCTGTCCCAGCTGTTCGGCTGCCCGGCTAAAGCTACCGCTTTCAACAACGGCGACAAAGATTGTCAGCTCTTCTGACGTTGCTTTCATTGTTGCACCACCTGCAAAATTCTATTGATATTTTGACCATTTTTGTTATTTAAGCACTGGCGCATACTGCCTGTCATCTTAATCCTGATGATACGGAGTATTTTATGCCACTGGCGCTACTTGCCCTGACGATCAGTGCCTTTGCAATTGGCACGACCGAATTTGTTATCGTGGGACTGGTTCCCACCATTGCTAACCAGCTTGCGATCTCGCTGCCTTCCGCCGGATTGCTGGTGTCAATCTACGCCCTGGGCGTCGCCGTCGGTGCGCCTGTGCTGACGGCTCTGACCGGACGTTTTCCGCGTAAGCAGCTGTTAGTTGCGTTGATGGTGTTGTTCACCGCCGGTAACATTCTGGCCTGGCAGGCACCGGACTACACCACCCTGGTGATTGCCCGTCTGTTGACCGGCCTTGCACACGGCGTGTTCTTCTCAATTGGTTCCACCATTGCAACCAGCCTGGTCCCCAAAGAGAAAGCAGCCTCAGCTATTGCGATCATGTTTGGTGGACTGACCGTCGCACTCGTTACGGGCGTACCTCTAGGTACGTTTATCGGACAGCACTTCGGCTGGCGTGAGACGTTTCTGGCCGTCTCCTTACTGGGGGTTATTGCCCTTGTTGCTAGCCTGCTGCTGGTACCGTCGACTATTCCAGGCCGGGCCAGCGCCAGCCTGAGCGATCAGCTAAAGGTGCTTACCCATCCGCGTTTGCTGATCATCTACGCGGTCACGGCTCTGGGCTATGGAGGCGTATTTACCGCCTTCACCTTCCTGGCACCGATGATGCAGGACCTGGCTGGCTTCTCCCCGAGTGCCGTGAGCTGGATTTTGCTGGGATACGGTATTTCCGTGGCGATTGGCAATATCTGGGGCGGCAAGCTTGCAGATAAACATGGTGCGGTTCCGGCGCTGAAATTTATCTTCGCCGCCCTGGTGGTTCTGCTGTTGATATTCCAGTTCACGGCGTCCATGCAATACGCCGCACTGATCACGGTACTGGTAATGGGGGTCTTCGCTTTTGGCAACGTGCCCGGGCTTCAGGTTTATGTTGTTCAGAAAGCGGAGCTCTATACGCCAAACGCCGTGGATGTGGCATCCGGACTGAACATTGCCGCGTTCAATATTGGGATCGCGCTGGGCTCCATTATTGGCGGACAAACCGTCGAACACTTTGGATTAACCCAGACACCCTGGATTGGTGCGGTGATCGTCCTTGTCGCTTTCCTGCTGATAGGGCTGAGTGGCCGCCTCGATAAACCTGCTCGCGTAGCACTGGGATAACATCAGTAAGTGCTTGCTTACAAAACTGGAAAGCGGTTTCTCAGAAATTGCGTTGAAAGTGTGACCTAAAGTCCCTATAACATTAGAACCAGTCCGTTTTCGGGCTGGTTCATGTTACAGAGGCCGTTTCCAAAAGTGCGAAAAAATACCTATGCCATGCGTTATGTTGCCGGAATGCCCGCGGAGAGGATCTTGCCTCCGGGGTCGTTTGCGAGCATAAGCCAGGCATTACCCGCAGGGACACCGTTAAGCAGCGATGACAAAATTCGGGTACTGGTCTGGAATATCTTTAAGCAGCAGCGTGCGGAGTGGTTATCGGTACTCAAGAATTTTGGTAAAGATGCTCATCTGGTTCTGCTTCAGGAGGCGCAAACCACACCTGAACTGGTTCGGTTTGCCACAACGAACTATCTTGCTGCCGACCAGGTGCCGGCGTTTGTCCTGCCGCAACATCCTTCAGGCGTGATGACCCTCTCTTCAGCACACCCGGTTTACTGCTGCCCGCTGCGTGAGCGCGAGCCTATACTGCGTCTGGCGAAATCGGCGCTGGTGACCGTCTATCCGCTGCCGGATACCCGGATGCTGATGGTGGTGAACATCCACGCGGTAAATTTCAGCCTGGGCGTGGATGTGTACAGTAAGCAGTTACTTCCCATTGGCGATCAAATTGCCCACCACAGCGGGCCTATCATTATGGCCGGTGATTTCAATGCCTGGAGTCGTCCGCGCATGAATGCGCTGTATCGCTTTGCGCGTGAAATGTCTCTGCGTGAAGTCCGTTTTAGTGACGATCAGCGTAAAAAAGCCTTTGGTCGACCTCTCGATTTTGTCTTCTATCGTGGTCTGAGCGTGCATGATGCCTCTGTTCTGGTCACGCGCGCCTCCGATCACAACCCTCTACTAGTCGAATTCAGTCCCGGCAAACCTGATAAATAATGGTGTGTCAGGTCTGCCGTGGGGCAGGCCTGCGCGGGTGCTGCCCTTTTATTTTTAACCAACAAAGGACAGTACGATGACAACAACACACTCCCATCATGACAACGTAGAAAAACAGTTTGGCTCCCAGGCAAATGCCTATCTGACCAGCGCCGTGCATGCTTCAGGTCGTGACCTGCTGCGTCTCGGCGAACGTCTGGCAGCATTCCCGCAGGCGCACGTGCTGGATTTAGGCTGTGGGGCAGGGCATGCCAGCTTTACGGCTGCGCAGCAGGTGGCGAAGGTCACCGCGTATGACTTATCCAGTCAGATGCTGGATGTTGTTGCTGAGGCGGCGAAGGCGAAAGGGTTGAGCAACGTGGATACGCGCCAGGGGTACGCCGAGTCCTTACCGTTTGATGATGCCTCGTTTGAGGTGGTGATTAGCCGTTATTCCGCGCACCACTGGCATGATGTCGGCCAGGCGTTACGTGAAGTCAAACGTGTCCTGAAGCCGGGCGGGATCTTCATTATTATGGATGTGATGTCTCCCGGGCATCCGGTGCGCGATATCTGGCTGCAGACAGTAGAAGCGCTGCGTGATACTTCCCACGTACAAAACTACTCCAGCGGAGAGTGGTTATCGCTTATCACTGAAGCGGGGTTGATTACCCGAACGTTAACAACAGACCGTTTGCCGCTGGAATACCCTTCGTGGATTGCCCGTATGCGTACCCCGGAAGCATTAAGTCAGGCGATTCGCCTCTATCAGGAGAGTGCCTCTGCTGAGGTAAAAGCGTACTTTGAATTGCAGGAGGATGGATCGTTTACCAGCGATACCATCATGGCTGAAGCGCAAAAAGCGGGATAAACAAAAAAGGCACCGAGGGGAATCGGTGCCTTTTTATCTTTCGATCGTGTAATCAGGAGTCTGGCGTGGCGCTGTTCTTCACAAACAACGTCAACTGGTCGCCTGGTTTCAGATTGTCAGTATCATTGTTCCAGCGCATTACATCTTTGATGTTCACGCCATGTCGTTTTGCGATACTGGACAGTGAATCGCCTTTACGTACGCGATAAGTGATGCTATCGCTGTTGCTGGCGAGACGCTGTGCGCTGCTACCTGCGCCTACCGTCAGAGTTTGACCCACTTTCAGACCTGAGCTGCGCAGATTATTCCACTGCTGCAGATCTTTCGCCGTCACGCCAAGACGTGATGCAATGCCAGAAAGCGTATCACCTGAACGCACCTTATAGCTGCGGCTGTTAACGGATGAAGCATCGGCGATCAGCGTTGACTGAACGGCGGCAATCTCACCCGATGCTAAAGACTCACGCAATTGCTCAGCATGTTTCTGCGGAACCATCACATACTGCGGGCCACTAGCCCCCAGCGTTGAGCCTTTAACGCCTGCATTAAAGGTTTTAAGTTTACTTACCGACATACCCGTCATATTAGCAACCTGTTGAATATCCACAGGGTTACTGAGGCGAACGCGCGCCAGTGCACGACTTTCGTCTGGTGTTGGCAGTTGTACACCGTAACGCTTGCTGTTCTTGAGAATATCGCTCAAGGCCAGCATCTTCGGTACGTAAATCTTCGTTTCCTGTGGCAGTGAGAGCGACCAAAAATCGGTGGATTTACCCCGTGCTTTATTCGCTTTCATTGCCTTCAGTACACGACCCTCGCCACTATTATACGCTGCGACCGTTAACAGCCAGTCGCCGTCAAACATCTTATTCAGACGTTGCATCATGTCGAGAGCGGCTGTCGTTGAAGCGACAACATCCCGACGCGCATCATAGTTGCGGGTCTGTTTCAGACCATAGTTTCGCCCGGTGCTCGGAATGATCTGCCAAATGCCTGCGGCATTGGCGCCAGACGTCGCGTGTGGGTCAAAAGCGCTCTCCACTATGGGTAGGAGTACCAGCTCCATAGGCATGTTACGTTTCTTAACTTGCCCGGCTATCCAGTACATATACGGCTCTGCCCGTAACGTTACATCGTGGAGATAGCTCTTATTTCTTAAATACTTCTGCTTCTGTTCGCGAATCCGGCTGTTTTCCGGAATTCCCATCTTTAGCTCGTCGCCAATAGAGGTCCACAAGTCTTGCTCCTGCGCGAAAGATGTCCCATCGTCCATCCAGCGCGCCGAACTTGTAAACTTCCCTGCTTCCCCTTGACCAGCTGCAGAAAGGCTCTGTGCGTGCTGTTGTACGTTGCTGCCGTTCTGCGACTGGCAACCTACAAGCAGGACAGAGGCGAGTAATATCGCTTTTGCCTTCATGTGTGTGTCAATAGTTGCTTAAAAGACGAGCGATGATAACGGCGAAATTTTGAAAAGGCAACCCGCATTTATCTGAAGTTATCTTTCTTTGACCTTAACCATGCAAATCGCTGTTCTGGTTGTTGCAAATTTGTTTCTTGGTTAATTTTATTAATTAAATCAATATCATCTGTTCGCAGAAATAAATTAATTCGGCGCTCATTTTTCAGAATTGCGGGTAGTGTATTTTGGTTTTTTGCACGTAACTCCTTCACTTTGTGATAATAATCCTGAATCGCCCGATCCTCGGGTAAGAGGCTCTCCGCAAACTTCATATTCCCTAATGTATACTCATGGGCACAACAAATAAGTGTGTCATCGGGTAAAGCACTAATCTTTTGTAAAGACTGATACATCTGTTCTGGTGTGCCTTCAAAAAGTCTTCCGCAACCGCCTGAGAAGAGGGTGTCGCCACAAAAAAGATAAGGTTTACTGTAGAAACACAGATGTCCCAAAGTGTGACCTGGAGTAGCAAATACGGAAAACTCCCACTCACGGATGTGGATATTTTCGCCCTCCTGGACTACTTGCGTCGTTCCCTTATCTTGTGTCTCAGCCGGTCCGTAAACCACAAGATGCGGAAAATGAGCGCGCAGTTCCGGCACGCCGCCAGTGTGATCGTTATGATGGTGCGTCAACAGAATGGCTTCTGGCTGCCAGCCGTTCTCCTTTATTGCATCAAGCACAGGGGCGGATTCGCCGGGATCGACAATGACGCATCGACGATCGTTATCGACCAAAACCCAGATGTAATTGTCCTGAAAAGCAGGAATACTGATAAGATTCATACATTACCTCTTATAGCGTGGCGGGTGTTTTGATGAAACCGGCAAGGATACCTCAGACTGTCGCAGCACCGGAACGTTGGGCGGAATTGCCCTGGGGTGAATACTATCGCGAGGCGCTTGAGCAACAGCTGAAGCCCTGGCTCGCGAAAATGTATGGCTTTCACCTGCTTAAGATTGGCAATCTCAGCGCAGAAATCAATACCGAAAGCTGCGCCATCTCACATCAGGTCAATGTCTCTCTCGGCGGATCGCCGGTTCAGGTGAAGGCTGACCCATTGCATCTGCCGTTTGCGGAAAAATCCGTAGATTCGTGTCTTCTTGCCCACGCGCTGCCCTGGTGCAGCGATCCTCATCGTATGCTGCGTGAAGCCGATCGCGTGCTGATTGATGACGGCTGGCTGATACTCAGCGGTTTTAATCCGCTGAGTCTGATGGGGTTACGTAAGCTGGTGCCTGTATTGCGCCGAACGCCACCCTATAACAGCCGGATGTTCACCATGATGCGCCAGCTCGACTGGCTGTCACTGCTCAACTTTGAAGTGCTCAACTATGGCGGTTTTCAGGTACTGCCGTGGGCACGTCAGGGGGGAGTTTTATTGAGTACGCATTTGCCCGCATTAGGCTGCATGCAGTTTATCGTCGCGCGTAAGCGAACCATCCCTCTGACGCTTAACCCCATGAAGCAGAGCAAATCGAAAACGCCCATCCGCCAGACCGTTGGCGCAACGCGGCAGTACAGAAAACCCTGATCAGGATTCAGGCTGGTAGCCAGTATCCTCATGGGCCGGATTTGAGGCCGCCGCGCGCGCCAGTTCATCGCAGCGCTCGTTTTCCGGGTGGCCGGCGTGGCCTTTAACCCACTCCCACTTAATCTCGTGCTGGCCCAGTGCCGCATCAAGGCGCTTCCAGAGATCGACGTTCTTCACGGGCTTCTTGTCTGCAGTTTTCCAGCCTCGTTTTTTCCAGTTGTGGATCCACTGGGTGATACCCTGTCGCACGTACTGGCTATCCGTACTCAACACCACGTCGCAGTGTTCTTTTAAGGCTTCCAGCGCCACAATGGCCGCCATCAACTCCATACGGTTGTTGGTAGTCAGGAAATACCCTTCGCTAAAAGTTTTCTCATGCTGACGATAGCGCATAATCGCGCCGTAGCCGCCGGGTCCTGGGTTCCCGAGACAAGATCCATCGGTGAAAATTTCTACCTGTTTACGCATCTCTGGTAGACTTCCTGTATTGAAACGTTCAGTTAAACGATAAGTCTGACATAAATGACCGCTATGAGCACTGCAATTACTCGCCAGATTGTCCTCGATACCGAAACCACCGGTATGAACCAGATCGGCGCGCACTACGAAGGGCACAAGATCATTGAGATCGGTGCCGTTGAAGTGGTGAACCGTCGTCTCACGGGGAACAACTTCCACGTCTACCTCAAACCCGATCGGCTGGTGGATCCAGAAGCGTTTGGCGTTCACGGTATTGCCGATGAGTTCTTGCTGGATAAACCGACCTTCGCCGAGGTGGCAGACGAGTTTCTCGACTACATCAAAGGCGCTGAGTTAATCATCCATAACGCGTCGTTCGATATCGGCTTTATGGACTATGAGTTTAGTAAGCTCCATCGCGATATTCCGAAAACCAATACCTTCTGCAAAGTGACCGATAGCCTGGCGCTGGCGAGGAAGATGTTTCCCGGCAAGCGTAACAGCCTCGATGCACTCTGTTCACGTTATGAAATAGACAACACCAAGCGAACGCTGCACGGGGCACTTCTCGATGCCCAGATTCTGGCTGATGTCTATCTGGCGATGACCGGCGGTCAGACGTCGATGAAATTCAGCATGGAAAATGAGTCGCAGCAGACGCAGGGCGAAGCGGGCATCCAGCGCGTGGTCCGTCAGGCAAGTCGTTTACGGGTTGTTTTAGCCAGTGATGAAGAGTTACTTAACCATGAATCCCGTCTCGATCTGGTACAGAAGAAGGGCGGCAGCTGTATGTGGCGCGCCTGAAAAAACGCCATAATGTCTGTAAAATCATCGGTTGGGCGATTTTTGCAGCAAACGATTCAAAACGTGAGAAAAAGCGTTGACGAGATCGGAGGCACACCGTAATATGCGCCTCGTTCCCCAAACGGGAACAGTGGAGCGGTAGTTCAGTCGGTTAGAATACCTGCCTGTCACGCAGG
>NZ_JTLF01000040.1:0-6152 GCF_000798855.1 Enterobacter sp. ZOR0014
AAGCCGCTGTTGAAGCCGCGATTGCCCGCGCCAAAGCGCGTAAAGCGGCGCAGCAGGCACCTGCAGCAGAACCAGAAGCACCGGTTGACCCGCGTAAAGCTGCCGTTGAAGCGGCGATAGCCCGCGCCAAAGCCCGTAAAGCAGCGCAGCAGGAAGAGCAGCCGCAGGCCGCTAACGATGACCCGCGCAAGGCCGCCGTCGCTGCCGCGATTGCGCGCGTTCAGGCGAAGAAAGCCGCACAGCAAGCCGTTAACGAGGATTAAATGGTTTTCAGAATCGCAAGTTCCCCTTACACCCATAATCAGCGTCAGACATCGCGTATTATGATGCTGGTTTGCCTGGCCGCGCTGCCGGGCATTGCCGTTCAGTGCTGGTTTTTCGGCTGGGGAACCCTGTTCCAGATAGCCCTGGGCTGTATCAGCGCCGTAGCGGCAGAGGCGCTGGTGCTGAAGCTTCGCAAGATGACGGTCTCCCGCATTCTTGCCGACAACTCCGCGCTGCTGACCGGCCTGCTGCTGGCCATCAGTATTCCGCCGTTTGCCCCGTGGTGGATGGTCGTCCTCGGTACCGTTTTTGCCGTGGTTATTGCCAAACAGCTGTATGGCGGGCTCGGCCATAACCCATTTAACCCGGCGATGATCGGCTATGTGGTGCTGCTGATCTCCTTCCCGGTACAAATGACCAGCTGGCTTCCACCCCATGACATTGCCGCCACGGTGCCAGGCTTTATGGATGCCCTGCACGTGATCTTTACCGGCCATACGGCGCTCGGCGCGGATATGAACGCGCTGCGTATGGGCGTGGACGGCATCAGCCAGGCGACGCCGCTCGATACGTTCAAAACGTCCCTGCATGCCGGGCACAGCGTCGAGCAAATCATGAAATCCGCCATCTACAGCGGTATGCTCGCGGGTGCAGGCTGGCAGTGGGTTAACCTGGCGTATCTGCTGGGTGGCCTGTTCCTGCTGCAGCAGAAGGCCATCCGCTGGCATATTCCGGTCAGCTTCCTCGTGACGCTGGCGGTTTGTGCCACCCTTGGCTGGGTCTTCTCCCCTGAGTCGCTGGCCAGCCCGCAGATGCATTTGCTCTCCGGTGCAACGATGCTGGGCGCGTTCTTTATCCTGACCGATCCGGTGACGGCGTCTACGACTAACCGTGGCCGCTTAATCTTCGGTGCGCTGGCAGGACTGCTGGTCTGGCTCATCCGTAGCTTTGGCGGTTATCCGGACGGGGTGGCGTTCGCCGTCCTGCTCGCCAACATCACCGTTCCACTCATCGACTATTACACGCGCCCGCGCGTGTACGGCCATCGTTAAGGGTGTCGCGATGCTGAAAACAATGCAAAAACATGGCGTCACGCTGGCCGTTTTCGCCGCCGTACTCACCGGAATGACGGCGCTGGTGAATGAGCTGACCAAATCGACCATTGATGAACAGGCGGTGAAGCAGCAAAAAGCGCTGTTCGATCAGGTGATCCCGTCGGATTTTTACGATAATGACCTGCAAAAGAGCTGCTTCGTGGTAGACGCGCCGCAGCTTGGAAAAGGCCCGCACCGCCTGTTTATCGCCCGCAAAGGGGATAAACCGGTCGGCGCGGTAATGGAGGCGACGGCGCCCGACGGCTATTCCGGCGCCATTCAGCTGCTCGTCGGCAGCGATTTCTCCGGCACCATACTGGGCACCCGCGTGACGCAGCATCATGAAACGCCGGGCCTGGGCGATAAAATTGAAACCCGTCTGAGCAACTGGATTTTGCACTTTGCCGGTAAAGTGATCCATGGTGAAGATGACACCGCGTTTGCGGTGAAAAAAGACGGCGGCGAGTTTGACCAGTTCACGGGCGCGACCATCACGCCGCGCGCGGTGGTGAACGCCGTAAAACGGGCCGGGCTGTATGCTGAAACGCTACCCGCGCAAATCAACAATCTTCCGGCCTGTGGAGAGTGATCATGAGCCAGGTTAAAGAGGTTATTGTCCAGGGACTGTGGAAGAACAACTCCGCGCTGGTTCAGCTGCTGGGGATGTGCCCACTGCTGGCCGTGACGTCAACGGCCACCAATGCGCTTGGTCTCGGTCTGGCAACGACGCTGGTGCTGACCCTGACCAACCTCTCCATTTCAGCCCTGCGCCGCTGGACCCCGTCGGAAATCCGTATTCCGATTTACGTTATGATCATTGCGTCGGTGGTCAGTATCGTCCAGATGCTGATTAACGCTTACGCCTTCGGTCTGTATCAGTCGCTCGGAATTTTTATCCCTCTGATCGTGACCAACTGTATTGTGGTCGGGCGTGCGGAAGCCTTCGCCGTGAAAAACAGTCCGGCCATGTCGGCGCTGGATGGTTTTTCGATTGGTATGGGTGCGACCGGTGCGATGTTCGTGCTCGGCTCACTGCGCGAGATCCTCGGCAACGGGACGCTGTTTGACGGTGCCGACGCGCTGCTGGGCGGCTGGGCCAAATCGCTACGTATCGAGGTGTTCCATACCGATACGCCATTCCTGCTGGCGATGCTGCCACCTGGCGCGTTTATTGGCCTTGGCATGATGCTGGCAGTAAAATACCTGATTGATGAAAAACGTAAGCGCCGCGCAGCAGAGCGTAGCGTCCAGGAAGGGATCCCCGAGAAGGCCTCATGAATAAAGAAAAGCGCATTGCGATCCTGACCCGTCTGCGGGACGAGAACCCGCATCCGACGACGGAGCTGAATTTTACCTCCCCGTTTGAGCTGCTGATCGCCGTGTTGCTCTCTGCACAGGCTACCGATGTGAGCGTCAATAAAGCGACCGCCCTGCTCTATCCGGTCGCTAATACGCCAAAAGCGATGCTGGAGCTCGGCGTGGAAGGCGTGAAGTCTTATATCAAAACCATCGGATTGTTTAACAGCAAAGCAGAGAATGTGATTAAAACCTGCCGGATCTTGCTGGAACAGCACGGCGGCGAGGTGCCGGAAGACCGCGCAGCGCTGGAAGCGTTGCCGGGTGTAGGACGCAAAACCGCGAACGTGGTGCTTAATACGGCGTTCGGCTGGCCGACGATCGCCGTGGATACGCATATCTTCCGTGTTTCTAACCGCACCAACTTCGCCCCCGGTAAAAATGTTGAGCAGGTCGAAGAGAAGCTGTTAAAAGTGGTGCCCGCCGAATTCAAGGTTGACTGCCATCACTGGCTGATTTTGCACGGCCGTTATACCTGCATCGCCCGTAAACCTCGTTGCGGCTCCTGCATTATTGAAGACCTCTGCGAATTCAAAGAAAAAGTTTATCCCTGAATTGCTGGTCTGAACAATCACAATCCCACATCAGGAGAAGGCCTTCCAAACGTCCCTCTCCTGACCATAAATCATTCGCCTCTTGCCCCTGCTGACTTGTCACTTGTTCGGTGCGTTAACGCTCAAACAGGTTAATACTTTTTTCATAGCCAAAAATTTCTATACATCTGTGATCACGATCACTCTGATAACTTCATGTTGATTTTTTGTTGTCAAAATCATCCCAAAGCCTTTGCCAGACAAGATATAACCGATCAGAACCGGAAGATAAGACCAGCTATTTTTCAGAATATGGGCTATATCACTGCCACAAACGGCAAATAGCAGAACATATCGCCAAAAGCCGATCGGAGAGGGGGAATACCAGTTGAAAAAACTACCTTTACTCACCGTATGAAATTTAACGCTGAATAACATTTGCATGAACCGACGATTATACCACCCCAGATAAATGTAACAGATTATTACAAACGTATTGCCAGACGGGTCAGGATAGTGAACATTACCCGCCGTTTCTCCTCCCAATATAACTATAAGGCGGATGGACTACGGCCATCACGCTATGAACACCCCCGTTAATATGGGATGTAAAAAAAGAGGTATATGTGTCGACTGCAAACAATAAACCAACAGATGAAAGCGTGAGTCTTAACGCTTTTAAACAACCGAAAGCGTTTTATCTCATCTTCTCTATCGAGTTATGGGAGCGTTTTGGTTACTACGGCCTGCAAGGGATCATGGCGGTTTACCTGGTAAAACAGCTGGGTATGTCCGAAGCCGATTCCATCACGCTGTTCTCCTCCTTCAGTGCCCTCGTATACGGCCTGGTTGCTATCGGCGGCTGGCTGGGTGATAAAGTTCTCGGCACCAAACGTGTCATCATGCTGGGCGCCATTGTTCTGGCGATTGGCTATGGGCTGGTCGCATGGTCTGGCCATGACGCCGCAGTGGTGTATATGGGTATGGCGACCATTGCTGTCGGTAACGGATTGTTTAAAGCGAACCCGTCTTCCCTGCTCTCTACCTGTTACAGCAAAGATGACCCACGTCTGGACGGTGCATTCACCATGTACTACATGTCCATCAACATCGGTTCATTCTTCTCCATGCTGGCAACACCATGGCTGGCCGCTAAATTCGGCTGGAGCGTGGCATTTGCGCTGAGCTTCGTGGGCATGCTGATCACCGTAGTGAACTTCTTGTTCTGCCGCAACTGGGTCAAAGACTACGGTTCAAAACCCGATTTCGAACCCGTCCATATGGGCAAACTGCTGGCGACCATCGTGGGCGTTGTGATTCTGGCGGCAATCGCCACCTGGCTGCTGCACAACCAGGGTATCGCACGTGCGGTGCTGGGCGTGGTTGCGCTGGGTATCGTGGTCATCTTCGCGAAAGAAGCGTTCGCGATGCAGGGTGCTGCGCGCCGTAAGATGATTGTGGCCTTCATTCTGATGCTGGAAGCGATTATCTTCTTCGTACTGTACAGCCAGATGCCAACCTCTCTGAACTTCTTCGCCATTCGTAACGTTGAGCACTCTATCCTGGGTATCGCGTTCGAGCCGGAGCAGTATCAGGCGCTGAACCCGTTCTGGATTATGATTGGCAGCCCGATTCTGGCAGCTATCTATAACAAGATGGGCGACCGTCTGCCAATGCCGCACAAGTTTGCAATTGGTATGGTGCTGTGCTCCGGTGCGTTCCTGGTGCTGCCGCTGGGGACCAAATTTGCGACCGACGCCGGTATCGTCTCCGTAAACTGGCTGATTCTGAGCTATGCGCTGCAGTCTATCGGCGAACTGATGATCTCCGGTCTGGGCCTGGCGATGGTGGCACAGCTGGTTCCACAGCGTCTGATGGGCTTCATTATGGGTAGCTGGTTCCTGACCACTGCCGGTGCAGCAATTATCGCAGGTAAGATTGCGAACCTGATGGCCGTGCCGGAAAACGTCACTGACCCACTGGTCTCCCTGAATGTCTACGGTACCGTGTTCATGCAGATTGGTATCGCGACAGCGGTGATTGCAGTTCTGATGCTGCTGACCGCGCCGAAACTGAATCGTATGACTCAGGACGACGACAAGACGGCCAAGGCAAGCGAAACCGCGACTGCGTAAGAGTATTGAGAAACGACTGTTGAGAAGCCGCTAATGCATTAGCGGCTTTTTTTTTGCCTGTTCGCGCACTAACATAGCTGAAACCTCAGCAAAAAGGAGTTACCGATGAAACTGTTCTACAAACCGGGCGCGTGCTCTCTTGCTTCCCATATCACCCTGCGCGAGAGCGGCAAAGATTTCACGCTCGATGGCGTTGATCTGATGAAAAAGCGTCTGGAGAATGGCGATGATTTCCTTGCCATTAACCCGAAGGGACAAGTTCCAGCGCTGTTGCTGGATGACGGAACTCTGCTGACAGAAGGCGTTGCCATCATGCAATTCCTGGCGGACAACGTACCGGATCGCCAGCTTCTTGCCCCCACCGGCAGCATTGCACGTTATAAGACCCTGGAGTGGTTAAACTATATCGCTACCGAGTTACATAAAGGCTTTACTCCCCTGTTCCGCCCGGATACGCCGGAAGAGTACAAACCGACCCTGCGCGCGCTTCTTGAGAAAAAGCTGCAGTATGTAAACGCGTCGCTGAAAGACGATCAGTGGATTTGTGGTTCCCGTTTCACGATTGCCGATGCCTATCTGTTTACCGTGCTGCGCTGGGCGCGGGCGGTTAAGCTCAATATGGAAGGGTTAGACCATATTACATCGTATATGACCCGTATGGCGGAGCGTCCTGCGGTGGCTGCGGCACTGAAAGCGGAAGGTCTTAGCTAATATCGCCCGGCGGCGCTTCGCTTGCACGGGCCTACGGGTTTTGTAGGCCGGGTAAGCGC
>NZ_JTLF01000313.1:0-12184 GCF_000798855.1 Enterobacter sp. ZOR0014
TCCAGCCGCTCCCACGCTTCGCGGGTAAGTTCAGCCAGGTCATGCAGGTTCAATGCCCGCGTGCCGTCATTTTCAAAGGCCGTCAGCGCCGCGTGCTCGCAAAATATCTCGTGCGGATGTTGCCAGGCAAAGGCATCGCCGTGCCCCAGCCGTTTTGCAATCTGCGCGACGATCCACCAGTCCGGTTTTGCCTCTCCCGGGGCAGGCAGAAAGGCGCGCTGGCGCGAAATACGCCGCTCGGAATTGGTCACAGTGCCGTCCTTCTCCCCCCAGGCCAGCGCCGGAAAACGGATATGGGCGAACCGGCTGGTGTCGGTATCGTTCATGACCTCAGAAACAATCACCAGCGGGCAGCCTGCCAGCGCCTGACATACGGCGTGACTGTCCGGCAGCGAGACCGCTGGGTTGGTGCCCATGATCCACACCGCCTTCACTTCGCCACGGGCAATGGCATCAAACAGTTCAACCGCCATCAGGCCTGGCGTCTGCGCCAGCCTTTCCGTTCCCCAGAAACGCGCCACCCGCGAAAGGTCGTCCGGCTCAAAGCTCATGTGCGCCGCCAGCTGATTTGCCAGCCCGCCCACTTCTCGTCCGCCCATGGCGTTTGGCTGTCCGGTCAGCGAAAACGGACCGCAGCCCGGGCGGTTGAATTTTCCGCTGGCAAGATGGACGTTGATGATGGCGTTACACTTGTCGCTACCGCTCGATGACTGGTTGATCCCCATGGTGTAGAGCGTGATCGCGCGTGGCGCGGTGACAAACCAGTCATAAAACACACCAATATCCTGCACAGGAAGGTCGCAAAACGCCGCCACGCGGGCCATCGGCCACGCGTCGGTTCCCTGGATCACATTGAGCAACCCCACAAACAGCCCCGCATCGCTGCCGGGTTTTAGCGCCAGATGCAGGTCAGCGATATCACAGGTAACCGTTTCACGCGGGTCAATCACCACCACCTTCATCTGCGGATTAGTTTGCTTTGCCTGCACCAGCCGCTGGTACAGAACAGGGTGCGTCCAGGCGGCATTCGAGCCCACCAGTACCACCAGATCGCTGTTCTCCACGTCCTCGTAACTGCACGGCACCACGTCCTCACCGAAGGCACGTTTATAACCCACCACCGCTGACGACATGCAGAGCCGGGAGTTGGTATCAATGTTCGCCGCCCCGATGAACCCCTTCATCAGCTTGTTAGCGGCGTAGTAATCCTCGGTTAACAGCTGGCCGGACGCGTAGAACGCCACCGCCTGCGGCCCCCATGTGTCGATAATGTGCTGGAGCCGTTCACCTGCCGCCTCCAGTGCCTGCGTCCAGTCCACCTCATTACCGTCAAGGACCGGGCGCAAAAGCCGCCCCTGTAAATCGGTTGTCTCCCCCAGGGCGGCCCCTTTCACGCACAGGCGACCAAAATTCGCCGGATGGGTTTCATCTCCCCGAACGCTGACCACGCCGCCTTCCACGCGGGCGACCACGCCGCAGCCCACCCCGCAGTAGGGGCATGTTGTCCGGGTTTCTGTCATGAAGCCTCCGCACGCATGACCAGGGCATCGTTACCGACCCACACTTTGCCGTTTTCAATTTTCACCGGCCAGGCGCGTACCGCAGGCTCACCATTTTCAACCTGACAGCCATCGCGCAGACGAATGCGCTGTTTATAAAGCGGAGAGATCACCACCGGCTCCCCCGCCGCATCGCCAAGAATGCCGCGAGAAAGCACGTTCGCACGGCTTCCTGGCTCCAGGTCGTCGAGGGCATAAACGGTTTTGCCAAAGCGGAACAGCGCAATCGCATTGTGACCAAGACGCGCGCCAATGCCCGCCTGTTCGGGGATATCCTCGATACCGCAGATTTCCTGCCAGCGTTTGCCTTGCTCTGCGGCAGTGTCGTTCACAGCGGTGCGGAACAGCGCCAGACGGTTGGGATCGTTGAGCGTGGTCTGCCATTCGCACTGGTAGGTTTCTACCACCCGGGCCATCTCCTGCTCCAGTTCGTCGGCAATACCCAGACTGTCCTCGAGGATCACCTCGCGCAGATAGTCGAGGCCGCCTTCCAGGTTGTCCATCCAGGTGCTGGTGCGCTGCAGGCGATCCGCCGTGCGGATGTAGAACATCAGGAACCGGTCAACGGTACGGATCAGCGTTTCATCGTCCAGATCGCTGGCGAAAAGATCCGCATGGCGCGGCTTCATGCCGCCGTTGCCGCACAGGTAGAGGTTCCAGCCTTTATCGGTGGCAATGACGCCCACGTCTTTGCTCTGCGCCTCGGCACACTCGCGGGTACAGCCGGAAACCGCCATTTTGATTTTGTGCGGCGCGCGCAGGCCTTTGTAACGGTGCTCCAGTTTGACCGCGAGGCCGGTGGAGTCCTGCACGCCATAGCGGCACCAGGTCGACCCAACGCAGGATTTCACCGTGCGCAGAGATTTCCCGTAAGCGTGGCCGGTCTCAAATCCGGCTTCCACCAGCGCCTGCCAGATCTCCGGTAGCTGTTCCAGAGTGGCGCCAAAAAGGTCAATACGCTGCCCGCCAGTGATTTTGCTGTAAAGGCTATAGCGCTTTGCAATCTGGCCGATGGCGATCAGCCCGTCGGCGGTCACTTCCCCGGCGGGCATACGCGGCACGATGGAATAGGTTCCGTCCTTCTGAATATTGGCAAAGTAACGGTCGTTGGTGTCCTGCAGCGGCAGATGCGCCGGTTTAAGCAGATACTCGTTCCAGCAGGAAGCCAGCACGGACCCGACCAGCGGCTTACAGATTTCGCACCCGTGTCCCTGACCGTAGCGGCTGATGAGCTGGTCAAAGGTGCGGATATGGTTGACGCGCACCAGGTGGTAAATTTCCTGGCGTGACCAGGGGAAGTGTTCGCAGATATCCTTTTTCACCTCCACGCCCTGTTCAGCAAGCTGAAACTCCATCACCTGCTTCACCAGCGCACTACAGCCCCCGCAACCGGTCGCCGCTTTAGTGCACTGTTTGATGGCACCGATATCCGTTGCGCCCGCGCTCACGGCCTGGCAAATATCGCCCTTGCTGACGTTATGACACGAACAGATCTGCGCACTTTCCGGCAGCGCCGCCACGCCCAGCGCTTTTGGCGCGCTGCCTGAGGATGCGGGTAATATCAGGGTTTCCGGCGCTTTCGGCAGGCTGATTCCATTGAGCATCATCTGCACCAGCGTGGCGTATTCGCTGGCATCCCCCACCAGCACGCCGCCGAGCAGCGTTTTGCTGTCGTGGCTGACCACGATTTTCTTGTAGATTTGCTGCGGGCCGTGCGTCCACTGGTAGCTCAGCGCCCCAGGCGTGCGCCCGTGAGCGTCGCCAAACGACGCCACATCCACGCCCAGCAGCTTGAGTTTGGTGCTCATATCCGCGCCGGTGAAGGTTTTATCCTCCCCTGCCAGCGCGGCGGCGGCCACGCGTGCCATCTGGTAGCCCGGGGCAACCAGTCCAAAGATTTTCCCTTCCCACAACGCGCATTCGCCAATGGCAAACACGTCACGGTCGGAAGTCTGGCAGCCATCGTCAATGCAGATCCCGCCGCGCTCGCCGATAGCCAGCCCGCTGCTGCGCGCCAGCGCGTCCTGCGGACGGATACCGGCAGAAAAGACCACCAGGTCCGTTTCCAGCGCTTCGCCATCGGCAAAGCGCAGCACCAGCCCGTCATCCGTCGACGCAATTTCCGTGGTGGCTTTAGCGGTGTGAACGCCCACGCCCAGCGCCTCGATTTTCTTGCGCAGCATCGACGCACCGTCGTTATCGAGCTGAACCGCCATCAGATTGGGCGCAAACTCCACCACGTGAGTGTCGAGCCCGAGTTGTTTCAGGGCGTTTGCTGCCTCCAGCCCCAGCAGCCCGCCGCCGATGACGACCCCGCGACGCGCACCCGCCGCATGGGCCGCAATGTTGTCGAGATCGTCGAGCGTGCGGTAGACAAAACAGCCCGACAGATCGTTACCCGGTACCGGCGGGACAAACGGGTATGAGCCGGTCGCCAGCACCAGTTTATCCCAGTGCGTTTCATGCCCACTGGCGGTACGCACCACGCGCGCGTCGCGGTCAATGGCGACAATCTGCTGCGACAGGCGCAGCTCAATGCCGTTATCAGCAAAAAAATCCCCTGCCACCAGCGAGAGCGAATCCGCACTGCGGCCGCCAAAATACTCGGACAGATGCACCCGGTCATAGGCGGCATAGCGCTCTTCACCAAAGACCACGATCTGATACTGCTGATGTAAGTTGCGGTTAACGCAATCTTCGAGAAAATGATGGCTGACCATACCGTGCCCAACCACCACCAGAGTAGGTTTTGTCATAGCGTTCTGTCCTGCAACCTGTGGTTGCGTAGTGAATCGATCGAACAGCCAGTCCGCGTGTGCGGGCGCAGCCGTTGCCCGTAAATCGGTAAATGTCGCCGCGTGGCGGCAATCTCCCATCAGCAGCACGCCAGCCAGCGTCCCCTGATGGATCAGTAAGCGACGATAGTGACGCGTCAGCGGATCCCATGAACGCCAGACCACGTCGCCCTCCTGCTCCGCCGCGCGACCCAGGCTGAACAGCTCCACGCCGGTCACCTTGAGGCGCACACCGTTGTCGGTGAGGGTAAATGGCGCAGTGGTGTCGCCCGCCAGCCGTGCGGCGAGGATATCGGCCTGCGCCAGACAGGGGGCGACCAGGCCAAACGTCTGGCCATCAATTTCGCAGCACTCGCCAATGGCATAGATGTCCGGCGCGGAGGTCTGCATCTGGTGATTCACCACAATCCCGCGCGAGCAATGAAGGCCGCTGGCCTTTGCCAGGTCAATGTTGGGCTGCACGCCGGTCGCCAGCACCACGCGCGCCGCAGCAAGACTGCGTCCATTGAGCAACGTCACGGTATTGTCGTTAATCGCCGAGATGCCGGAGGCAAGCTCACAGCGCACGCCCCGTTCCGCCAGCGCCTCCTCCAGCAGCGCGCCAGCCTGTTGATCCAGCTGTTGTTCCATCAGCCACGGACCGCGATGAACGAGCGTGACGTTGTCACCTGAGCGTGCCAGTGCTGCCGCAGTCTCAACCCCAAGCACGCCGCCCCCCAGCACCACCGCCGGACCGGAAATTGCCTGAATGGCGCAGGTATCCTCCAGGGTGCGGAACGTGAACACCTGCGGCGCATCACCGCCGGGGATCGGCGGAACAAAAGGCGTTGAACCGGTGGCAAATACCAGGGCATCCCAGCCCAGCGTGCGGGTGGCGGTTCGCACTTCTCGTGAGGCCACGTCCACGGCAAGCGCCCTTTCGCCCCGCAGCACCGTAACGCCACGTTCCCGGTACCAGTCCTCATCCTGAAGACAGATATCCGCTGCCGCTTTCTCGCCCCCCAGCACAGGCGAAAGCTGAATGCGGTTATAGGCATGCTCAGGCTCATCACCGACTACGGTGATAGCAAAACGACCCGAGGCCCGCCCGGTTAGCCCGTCAATCAGCCGGGTGGCCGCCATTCCATTCCCGATAATGACCAGTCGCATCAAAGCCCCCTCGTTACGCCGCTTTCGGCTGTTTTTCGTAGAGGAAATGGAGGATCTGCTGACGCATGTGGTGGTAGCGGCTGTCGTCCGCCAGCTGAACCCGGTTGCGCGGACGCGGCAGATCAACGCGCAGGATCTCTCCGACGGTCGCCGCCGGGCCGTTGGTCATCATCAGCACGCGATCGGAAAGCAGCACTGCCTCATCCACGTCGTGGGTAATCAGCACGATAGTGGTGTTCAATGCCTGCTGGATCTGCATCACCGAGTCCTGCAGATGGGCTCGCGTCAGCGCATCCAGCGCGCCGAACGGTTCATCCATCAGCAGCACTTTTGGCTTCATCGCCAGCGCGCGGGCGATGCCCACGCGCTGCTTCATGCCGCCGGAGATCTCCCCCGGGCGCTTATGCAAGGCATGCCCCATCTGCACGCGGTCGAGGTTGTGCTCGATCCACGCTTTACGCTCAGACTTGCTCATGGTGTGACGGAACACCTGATCCACCGCCAGGGCGACGTTGTCAAAGCAGGTGAGCCATGGCAGCAGGGAATGGTTCTGAAACACCACCGCGCGCTCGGGGCCCGGCCCGGCAATTTCGCGGTTGTCGCAGATAAGCCCACCTTCCGTCGGCAGCGTAATGCCGGCAATAAGGTTTAGCAGCGTCGATTTGCCGCAGCCGGAGTGGCCGATCAAACTGACGGTTTCGCCCTCGTGAATATCAAACGAAACGTTTTGCAGCGCCAGAAACTCGCCGCTGGCAGTAGAAAAGCGCTGGCTCACGCCCTGGACCTGAATTAATGGTTTCATCTTCGCTCCTTATTTTTCCTGCCAGCTAAAGCGACGGGCAATCAGCATCAGCCCCTGCTCCAGCAGCAACCCGACCACGCCAATAATGACGATGGCGATGAGAATGTTTTCGACGTTGAGGTTGTTCCACTCGTTCCAGATCCAGAAGCCGATGCCTAAGCCTCCGGTGAGCATCTCGGCGGCGACAATCACCAGCCAGGCAATACCGATGGAGAGGCGTACCCCGGTCAGCACCGCAGGCAGCACGGCAGGAAAGAGAATGCGGCGCATGATGGTCCACTCAGAGAGTTGCAGTACCCGGGCGACGTTGAGGTAGTCCTGTGGAATACGGCGCACCCCTTCCGCGGTGTTGATGACCATCGGCCAGATGGAGCAGATAAATATGGTCCAGCTTGATGCTGGCTCCGCTTTCTGGAACAGCAGCAGGCCGATGGGCAGCCAGGCCAGCGGGCTAACCGGCCGCAGGAGGGCAATTAGCGGGTTGAACATGCGCGAGAAAAAGGTGAAGCGGCCAATCAGAAAGCCCAGCGGAATCCCCGCCAGCGCTGCCAGACCAAAGCCGATGGCGACGCGCTGCAGTGACGCAAGCACGTTCCAGCCTATGCCCATATCGTTTGGCCCGTCGCGATAAAACGGATCGGCGAACAGGGTTATGGCCGAGTCGAGCGTGCTGAGCGGCGTCGGGAAGCCTTTGCTGTTTATCGCCGCCAGTTGCCAGAGCACCACCAGCAGCCCCAGCCCCAGAAACGCCGGAATGACGCGCTGTAAAACATCATTCATTCGACGCGCCAACGCAGGCGTACGACGACGAACCTGTAACGGTGGCAGGACAATCACCTCCCCGCTCTCAGGCTTCTCTTGTGGTTTTGTGTTTTGCAGATGCGGCATAATCAGGCCCCTTTACGGTGAATGGCAAAACGGTTGGCGTACCCTTCCGGATCGGTTCCGCTCCAGACGGTACCGTCCATCAGCGTGCTGCTGCGATACGGTGATGAGGGAGTGGAGAGTCCGCCGACGGCGGTGGCAGCATCCTGCCAGACCGCGGTCTGGTTAATGCGCTGCGCAATACCCACGTAATCCGGCGCGGCTTTAAGCAAGCCCCAGCGGCGGAACTGGGTTAAGAACCACATGCCGTCGGAGAGGTACGGATAACTGACGGCACCCTCGTTGAAGAAACGGATCGGGTGCGCGTCCTGCCAGCGCTGCCCCAGGCCGTTGTCGTATTCCCCGAGCATTCGCCCGGTGAGATACTGTTCTTTGCAGTTGAGCCACGCCCGTCGCGAGAGGATCTGCGCGGTTTCACGTTTGTTTTCCGGGGACGCCTCAATCCAGCGCGCGGCTTCCATCACGGCGCTCACCAGCGCCCGGGCGGTGTGCGGATTTTTCTCCACCCAGTCGCGACGCGTGCCGAGAATTTTTTCAGGATGATCCGCCCAGATGGACTGCGACGTGGCAGCGGTGAAGCCAATGCGGTCGTTAATCGCCCTCGCGTTCCACGGCTCACCGACGCAAAAGCCCACCATGTTGCCAATGCGCATGTTCATCACCATCTGCGGCGGCGGCACCACCACCGTGCGCACGTCATCGAAGGGGTTAATGCCTGCGCTCGCCAGCCAGTAGTAAAGCCACATGGCGTGCGTTCCGGTCGGGAAGGTGTGCGCGAAAGTGTAAGTGCCAGTCGCCTGCTGCCCGACCAGCGTTTTCAGCCCGTCAAGATCGCGAACCCCCTTCTCCGCCAGATCGCTGGAGAGCGTAATGGCCTGACCGTTCTGGTTAAGCGTCATCAGGTTTGCCATCTGCTGCGGCTTGCCTGCAATACCCAGTTCAAGCCCGTACAGCAGACCGTAAAGAATGTGCGCGGCGTCCAGCTCCCCCGCCACCAGCTTGTCGCGTACCGCTGCCCAGCTCGCCTCTTTGGTGGGGACGATGGTGATACCGTATTTTTTATCAAAGCCTTTCAGGGCTGCGATAACCACCGGCGCACAGTCGGTCAGCGGGATAAACCCGATACGTACCGTCTCCTGCTCCGGTTTATCCGAGCCTGCCGCCCAGGCAGCCTGCATGACACCCGGTAATAACACTGCGCCACTCGCCAGCATGCTGGCCTGCAAAAACCGCCGTCTCGACAAATCCGCCATGACCACTCCTGAAAAAAAGCCAAAAAAAAAGCGCCCACAGTGCCGAAGCACCGCTGGACGCCTTTATCCCGAAGACTGATGCACCGCCGTTGGCGCACCGTCAAAAATGGTTAATTCAATGATGCAAAGTCAATGCCAGGTTTGAACACCCTGTTTCAGGGCCGACAGCCCGGTTTTGCTCGCCATTACGCACCCCAATCAGGCACAACATGCCCACTGATTGTGCAGCTACTCCTTTGGGGTTATCTGCCACACGCTTTTCACCGTAAGCAGCGCCCGGGCGATATCCACCATGCGCTGATTCTTGTCCATCGCCATTTTGCGCAGCGTTGTCCAGGCCTGCTCTTCACTCATATTCTGGTGGGTCATCAGCACGCTTTTTGCTTTATCAATGGTTTTTCGCTCCTCAAGCGTATCGCGCAGCGACGCAAGCTGACGGGAGAGTTGCTCAATCTCGCGCGCCTGCTGACGAACCAGAGGCAGCAGGGGTTTATCCGGGTAATGCGCCAGCGGGTCCTCCAGTTCATCTGCGGAATGCGGATAAACCTCGTCACGCTGAATCCGCTCATCCACCGCGACCATCAGATCGGCGATGATTGTCTCCTCCAGCGCCCGCAGATGCTCCAGCCGCGCCGTTTGCAGCGCAAACCACACCAGCGCGGTATGGCCATTATCCGCGGCAGGCTGGCGGGTACAGGCCACGCGCCGGAGTTGCTCCGTCTCACGGTCGGGCTGGCAGTTGAGGGAGAAAGTGGCCTGAACGTCAGCCTGACTGTGGGAGAGGAAGATCTCAAAGCAGGCTTGCTGCCCGTCAATGC
Source organism: Enterobacter sp. ZOR0014 (assembly GCF_000798855.1). Classification (NCBI taxonomy): domain Bacteria; kingdom Pseudomonadati; phylum Pseudomonadota; class Gammaproteobacteria; order Enterobacterales; family Enterobacteriaceae; genus Enterobacter; species Enterobacter sp. ZOR0014. Next base: position 9,262 of record NZ_JTLF01000313.1, read on the forward strand.
GATCTACCAGTCTCTGGCGGGTAACGTCATCAAAAAAACCCTGCGTGAAGCCTATCGCCCCCAGGGCCCGCTCTTGTCCCGCCAGCTCTTTCCCCTGCATCAGGCTGTAAAGGGCGACAAACCGGCCCGCGATTTGCGGATCGTCAATGCTGTCATTGAGTTGCGGCACGATACTGAGCAGATGGCGAAGCATGCGGGAGTAATGTTCCATGGCCTGCGGGGCCGTCAGGGTTTGTTGACTCACCCCGTCACGCAGCGCGGGAAGTGTGTCCAGCGTATGCAGTGCATTACCGATACGTTCGCAGACGGCGCTCCCCGGGAGGAGGGACTGCTTGCCAAGTATCGTATTCAGCGCAGCAAGATTTTCGTCTACCAGTGCCCGGCTGGCTTTGCATTCAGGCGCGTAGAGCTTACCCTGTGAACAGAGCCAGACGTTGGATGCCCCGCGCTCGCACTGTAGCATATGTACCAGTTGGCTAATGCCGTGCACCAGCACGTTCAGCTCTGCCAGCTTGCTGAGCTGCTCCCGGCGCATCAGCCTCGCGCGCTGAAGCCATTCGGTTGCACCTGGCGAAATGCCAGCCATTAATGTCATGCTTACTCTCCCGGACAGCGAAACTCCGGAGAATTAAGCAATATTCGTGCCTTTATAAGAACAGGAGTCAACATGCAGAAGATTGTGATCGTCGCCAACGGGGCGGCCTACGGCAGCGAATCTCTTTTTAACAGCCTGCGTCTGGCCATTGCGTTACGTGAAAAAGAGAGCGACCTGGCATTACAGATTTTTTTAATGTCGGATGCGGTCACCGCCGGGCTGAAGGGCCAAAAGCCGGCAGAAGGCTATAACATTCAGCAGATGCTGGAGATCCTGACCGCGCAAAATGTGCCGGTGAAACTGTGCAAGACCTGTACCGACGGACGCGGGATTACCACTCTGCCGCTGATAGAGGGCGTAGAAATCGGGACGCTGGTTGAGCTGGCCGAATGGACGCTGACCGCAGATAAAGTATTAACTTTTTAATAATAATCCCGTAAAAATATTATTTTCTTATGGACGCGGTTTCAGCATCAAGTTTACCTGCGGGGTTGCCGATAGGCATGGAAACAACACAGCAGGTATTTCACTTATGTTCAGATCGATTCGCGCACGTATTATCGCCACGACGACAGGTTGCCTTGTCGTCGCCCTTCTTCTCAATACCGTTATTAACTTCCAGGTCACGCGCCAGGATAACCAGCAGTCACAGCGCGATATATTGACCAGTACCAGCGCCAGCCACAACATGGCGATTGCCGACTGGGCCAAAAGCAAAATGACGGTGATTACCTCCGCACAAAGCGTCGCGCTGGCTGACGACCCGGTTCCGGTGTTTAAACAACTGGCACAGGCGGGGGGATTCACTAACGTCTATGTGGGTTATGCGAGCAAGACGGCGAAGTTTTCTGAACCTGCGGGTGTCCCGGCGGATTATGATCCGACCATTCGTCCCTGGTATCAGCAGGTGGTGAGCACGGACGGCCCGGTAGTGACGGCACCCTATGTTGATGCCGGTACCGGAAAGCTGGTGGTGACGTTTGCTGTACCGGTGAAAGAAAATGGCGTCCTGAAAGCGGTGGTGGCGGGCGATGTCGCCATGGATAGCGTCGTGGCAAACGTGCGCGGCATCCACCCAACACCCGCCAGCAGCGGGCTGCTCCTGAACAGTGATGGTACCGTGATTGCCGCCAACGATCCGGCTTTGACCCTGAAGCCGTTTGCCGAGACGATCAAAGGGATCGACTTTGCGGCGCTGAAGCGCGGTAATCCGGTCGACGGAACCCTGAATGATGTAGACAAAACCTTCATTGCCTCAGCCGTGCCGGGCACAAACTGGCTGCTGGTCGTCGCGCTCGACAACAGCGATGCCACCTCCGGCATGCGTTCCCTGCTGAAAGCGTCGGCGATTTCGCTGGTGATCCTGGCACTCCTGAGCGGCGCCATTGTTCACGTCCTGATTGCCCGTCTGCTGAAACGCTTGTCTGACATTCGTGATGCGATGCATAACATTGCCAACGGGACCAACGATCTGTCCCAGCGTTTGCCGGACAGCGGCAATGATGAAGTGGCGCAAATTGCGCAGGCCTTTAATGCCTTCAGCGATAAGCTTTCCGTCGTGATGGTACAACTCCGTGACGCCAGCGCGTCGGTGAAAAATGCCGCGCAGGAAATTGCGGCTGGCAACCAGGATCTTTCCGGGCGTACCGAGCAGGCGGCGTCCAGCCTTCGCGAGACCGCCAGCGCGGTGGAGCAGATCACCGCCTCCGTCACGCAATCGAATGAATCGGCAGCGGAAGCGAACGATCAGGCAAGCAAAGCGTCTGCGGCTGCCGCGCGCGGTGGTGAAGTGGTTTCTCAGGCCATCAGCACGATGCAGTCCATCGAAGTGGCGTCCGCAAAAATTGGTGATATCACCAGCGTCATCGACGGTATCGCCTTCCAGACCAACATTCTGGCGCTAAACGCCTCCGTCGAGGCGGCGCGTGCCGGTGAGCAGGGCCGCGGATTTGCCGTGGTAGCCGGGGAAGTGCGTAACCTCGCCAGTCGTAGCGCCCAGGCGGCGAAAGAGATCAAATCCCTGATTGATTCCACCACCGATAGCGTGGCGACCGGTTCGCGCTATGTGCATCTGGCCGGTGAAAGCATGGATGAGATCCGCTCCAGCATCGGCAGCGTCTCCGGCATCATGCGCGAAATATCCATCGCCACCAGCGAACAGATGAAAGGCATCCATGAGATTAACCATGCGGTGACCCATCTCGACAGAATGGTGCAGCAGAACGCCGAGCTGGTGGTGCAGTCCGCCGCCGCCGCAGGAGCCCTGCAGAGCCAGGCGGGCGACCTTGCTGAAACGGCCGGCCATTTCCGCATTTAATGTTCCTCCGG
>NZ_JTLF01000116.1:0-3191 GCF_000798855.1 Enterobacter sp. ZOR0014
CAGGTTTGCCGCCCAGTAATCTTTCACCCGGGAATAGACCACGTACTGCCCCATGCGCCAGTCGGTGATGCGGTAGGGGCCGCCGGCCAGCGGCGGCGTGGAGAGCGGGTCGCTGAGCTTATGATTTTTCCAGAACGATTCAGGCATAACCGGCAGCGAAAACAGGCTGAGCATATTCTCTTTATTCGGCTCACTCAGCTCAATGCGCACGGTCAGGGGGGCAATGGCGCGCACCGTTGCGCCTTTATACACAATGCGGAACTGGGGTACGCCTTCGGTCATAAATTTATGAAACGTAAAGGCCACGTCGCTGGCCTTAACCGGCGAGCCATCGTGAAAACGGGCCCGGGGGTTGAGCGAAATTTCGGCCCAGGCGAAGTTATCCGCATAGCGGACATTATCAGCAATCAGCGGATAGTAGCTGCCGGGTTCATCATCGGAGGTCACAAAAAGCGTATCGTAAAGGGATTCCGTTCGCGCCGCGGCGACGCCACGCAGGGCGAAGCGGTTAAAGTTGTCAAATGTTCCCGTGGCGGAGAGCGTGACCTTTCCGCCTTTGGGGGCGGCAGGATTGACGTAATCGAAGTGCGTAAAATTGACCGCGTACTTTGGCTCGCCAATCACGGCGAACGCGATGTTTTCTTTGATGGTTTGCGCCTGGCTCGACAGGCTTGCTAATACCAACAAAAGCAACATGAAGCGCATAAACATCTCGCGGCGGCTCCCTTTTTTACAGACCGGCTCAATTAAGCTGAATAATAAGTGACGTCACAGGCAATGTGAAATTATTCGGCCTGAGACGACACCTTATTTTGCCAGGTGCGGAACTGTTCCAGCGGCATAGGACGGCTAATCCAGTACCCCTGCAGGAAGTGGACGCCATGCTCACGCAGCCAGGCAGCCTGTTCCGGCGTTTCCACCCCTTCCGCAACGGTTAACATATTCAGCTTTCTTGCCAGCGTCAGCACAGCATCCAGCACCGGAGAGGTGACGGTTTCGGTGCCAATTGCGTTGACAAACCCACGGTCGATTTTCAGGTAGTCCATGGTGAAATGTTCAAGGTAGATCAGCGCACTGTGGCCGGTACCGAAATCATCAATGGCGATTTCGAATCCTTCGTTATGTAGCCATTCGAAGAGGCTGCTGGCTTCCCGATGGTTAAGCATGTCGCGCTCGGTGATCTCCAGCACGATCTGGAAGTAATCTGGCGGCAGTAAGCTTTTGAAGGTGCGCATATCATCTTTGAAGCTTTCCGCATGCAGATGCCCCGGCGCGATATTGATCCCCAGTTTTGCGCCCGGCGGCAGCACGGTTTGTAACACCGGCGCATCGCGAATGATGAGGTCAAACAGATGCAGCGTCAGCGGGACAATCAGTTTTTGCGCTTCGGCAAAATTGATAAAGGCGTCCGGTGGGATCTCACCCATGGTCGGGTGTTTCCAGCGCATCAGCACTTCAACGCCCCGCATCTGAAGTGCATCCGTATCCACCACTGGCTGATAAACCACATAAAACTGACCGCGCTTGATGGCGCTCAGAATTTCTTTGCCCGGGTTGAGACGCAGGGTGAGGATGTAGAAGTTAAGCGACCCTGCCGCAATCCCGCATAACAGTCCGAAGAACAGGGCGAAGAGGATCTCGTCGCTCGTCCACTCCCTGGCGTACAGTTTGATGGTCAGAGGGACCTCTGTGAGCGTCGCGGTGCGCGCAGGCGTTTGATGTAAATCACGCGCCCTGACGAGGGTGCTTGAGGCGGTGGATAATGCATTGTCGCCGATGATAATCGCGATGCCGGCAAACTCTTCCTGGCGCGCGGTATAAAGCAGGTACGGCGTCAGGTTGAGATTCACCGAGGTGAATACGCCGCCGTCCTTCACTAACGGATTACGATACCAGATGGCAATGGCGGGTCTGTTGGGCAGCATGGGCGTGCCGGGCAGCAGTGCGATATCAATCTGCTTGTTGATGTGCAGTTCGGGTATCAGCTCCTCCATCGGCGTATTCATCGGCCCTGTGGCTGACGAGCAGAACGCCATTTTGTTTCTGACCAGCAGAAAGGCGCGCACGTTGATGCTGAAGGCCGCGCGCGAGGTAAGCTCCGCGTTAACGTCCTGGCAATTATTCAGCGTGAGCGGCTGGAGTACGTCGATCGAGGTTTTCAGCTCCTCGAAATAGTTCTCCATGTAGATGCTCACATCCTTAATTAGCGTATCGAATCGGATTTCCCGCTTATGGTAGCTCCAGAAAAATTGCAATGAGCCCAGTAGGATAGCCGCGATCAGGCCGGTAATAATGCTGAAGAACAGTATCTTGCGATGACTGGCGAAGTAGCGGGTGAGCATAAACGTCGTGATTCCTGAATTGCCGCTGATTATATTCAGTGTAACGGGCAAAAAAAAGCACCGCCTAAGCAGTGCTTTTTTTTATTATATCGCCAGCCAAGGGATAACCAGCGATACAATCATGATATTAACTGCGTGTCAGTACGCGGCGCGCTTCGTTGTAGCGCTTCTTCCAGTACGGTTCGTTCATGCTGGAGATGGTGACGCCGCTGCTGGTGGAGGCATGTACAAACTGGTCATTACCAATGTAAATGCCAACGTGTCGACCTGTTGAACCAGCACGGAACAGAACTAAGTCACCGGTGCGCAGCTTGGTGCGGGAAATTGACTTGCCCATCTCCTGCTGTTCGTAGGTCGAACGCGGAAGATCTAATCCAAATTGCTCACGGAACGTACGTTGTACAAAACTGGAACAGTCAATACCTTTTTTAGTATTGCCGCCAAGACGATAACGCACGCCTTTCCAGTCAGCATACTGGTCCATAATACGGGACTTCACGTCCAGATTACGTACCATATTTTCAAATTCATCCTGAGAAGCTTGCAGTGAAGAGGAATCTTCCGTTCCCACAACACGCGTCTCAGGATGCATATTCTTTGCGGTGTTCGATGTACTACATGCAGATAACAGTACCGCGACTGCTATCGCCGGGATCCCCCGTAAGATATATCTCAGAAACGGTTGAGATTTGACCATTTTGTTTATTTTCCCTTGAAGTCCTTAACGACAAATATCGTTATAAAAATGCCAAACGTGACGAGACTAATTATCTGTACACAATGAGACAATTGTTTCTGATGACATTTGTGGCACAGCGCACAAAATTATTCACCATCGAAATAATTATC
>NZ_JTLF01000224.1:0-208 GCF_000798855.1 Enterobacter sp. ZOR0014
GGATGCACCATATTCTCCGAGATAACAGCCATACTGTTGTTTCAAGTTCTGCGAATGAATCGCGAGCACCAGGGAGGATAACGTTGCTTCAGCAACGGCCCGAAGGGCGAGGCGCAGCCGAGTAATCCTCCCGGATGCACCATTTACTGTTTCTAAAAGCATTTCCCTGATGCATCCGTAGCTCAGCTGGATAGAGTACTCGGCTACG